>NZ_JBIWPP010000039.1:0-74488 GCF_044768335.1 Streptomyces sp. NPDC101151
CTGAACTGCTGGACCGGCACCTGCACCACCTGCCACCAACCCCTGCCCAGCAGACCCACACCAAGATCAAGACAGACCTAACGGAGTCCTACTAGCCCCCGCCCGCGGGCCAGCCGTACGAGCACTTCCCATGCGACAAGGACGACCGCACATACGCAGGCCGGCCGACGGGCGGATACCCCTCCCCCGCCGGCGGATCGTGATGTTGCCGGCCAGGTCAGCTCTCGATGACGACGCATGGCTCGTCGTTGACATCGTTGGCGCACTCCGGGGCGACGGCGCGCAGACCGCGGAGCGGAGCGCGCACCAAGGCTGAGCTGGCGCCGACGGCGGCCCGAGCACGCCATGGCGGGCAGCGGAACGGTGTGCGGCATTCCAGAGGGCCAAGTCACCTGCTACAGGCACCTGTTCGCACCTGGGGAACCTCTGGCGAGTCCACAGTGCAGTCGGCAGGCCCACGCCGCACCGACGCAACCAAGTCCCTGGAACGACCGTACAAGCTGGTCCGGACCGCCGCCCCGGGAGAGGCCCGCGACGCCCTCCCCATCGGGCTTGCGAAGGGCGCGAGGGTGGCCTTGTGGCTCGACGGTCCGACGGTCCGACGGCGACCCTACGCACGGCTCGACGCCTTGGCCGAGGGCGCGCGACCCGCATCCCAGGCATTCGGCGCCGCTACGACGATCGGGCTCGCCCGCGTCGAGCACAGCTCTTGGAGCTTTCTCGTCGTCCTGCCGGAAGACGGCGGCCGCCTGCTCCTGGCGCGCGGACCCCAGACACCACAAGTCGCCGCGCCTGACAGGACTACGGGGCCGCGCACCGCTTCACACTCCGCTCGACAACCGGCGGCACATCCATCGCGCGGGCCGGAGCGACCCGGCGTGCGCCGCACCCGGGGACTCACGAAGATCACACGGCCGGCTCAGCCTTGGCCGTCCCACCGCCGCGAGGATCACCCCACTCGGGGGCAAGGGCGACAGCCACCACGAAAGGCGCGACGCCGGCGCAGGCCGGCTGCGGAACCTGGCAGGGAAGCCACAACGGGCGAACCGATCCGGCCGAAAACACCCCGACCCGTAAAACCACCCCCACGGACAACACGCGAACAACAGTCCGCACGTTGTCCGAGCGGGTCCCCGGGACGGCGCCAGGCCGGCACTCCCAGCCGCTTCGCCGGGGCGGCAGTCCGCCGCTGTCCCGCCTCAGGAAAGTCCAGACAGGAGGTGCGTACGGCTCGCGATTCCCGGACCCGGGCGAGGTGGATTCGCCGTTCCGTCCGGCTCAGACCCAGGTGGGTGGACAGCACTCGGCGGCCTTCCCTGGCGAAGGCTGAGCGGTTGCACCCAGCGTGACATCCACTTTGCCCGTTATGTGTATCACCAGATCGTGATCATGAACTAAAGCCGTGTCCCAAAGGCGTCGATGAGCAGAGCGAGCCCCGCGCATGCGGGGCTCTCGTCATTCGGTGACGGTTCGAACCACAAAAGGAGGAACCGGGCTCGCCCACCTGCCGGCCAAGCGCTGGGCGAGCCCGTAGGCCCATGAACAACGGTCCACTCATCAGCCTCACCGCCATTGTTCTCCTCACAGTGGGAGGAATCACAACTTACGTCGCTTATGCCAACCCCGTGTTGGGCGCGGCGATCCTTGTCGGAGTGGGGGTGATCGGCCTGCTGCTCCACCTCCTCAAGAGGTAGAAGTCCACCGTGCCCCCCTGAACGACAAGGGGGGCACGTTCGTACCCGCGACACTGCGGGACGGGCCCGGCGTGTCACCGAGGCGCGAGCGCACCATCAGTGGCGCGCCAGCACCTCCGCCACTCGGATGAACCCGTCCGTGCCGTGGCCGAGGCCGATGACCCGGCGGGCCATGCCCTCCGTGGCACGCATCACGCCCGCGTCGATGCCGTGGGCCTCGGAGACGGCGACGACATGGGCCATGGTCGAGACGGCCGAGGTGATGGGGTTGATCGAGCCGGAGTAGGTGCCGCTGTCGGCATCCTCGGCGAACTCCGCGAAGAGCGGCGGCAGGATCGCACCGATGCCCTGGGCGAAGGGTGCCAGTTCCCGGGCGGTGACACCTTCTGCCCGGGCGATCGCCACGGCGTGCGCGTACCCCGCCATCGCGGTCCAGAAGATGTCGAGCAGCGCGATGTCGTAGGTGGCGGCGCGCCCGATCTCGTCGCCGAGGTGGGTGTGCGTGCCGCCCAGGGCCTGCAGCAGCGGCAGGTGCTCCTCGAAGAGTTCCCGCGGGCCGCTGTGCAGGAACACGGCGTCGGGCGTGCCGATACTGGGCGCGGGCGTCATGATGGCGCCGTCCAGATAGCGAATGCCGTGGGCGGCGGCCCAGTCGGCCGTGTCCCGGGCGCGGTCCGGGGTGTCGGCGGTGAGGTTGACGACGGTGCGGCCCTTGAGGGCTCGGGTGACCGCGTCCCGTCGCAGGACGGCGTCGGCCGCGTCGTTGTTCACCACACAGACGACGATCAGGTCGCTGGATACGACGGCTTCCTCGGCGGACCTGGCGGCGGCCGCGCCCTCGCCGATCAGCTCGCGGTCCTTGCCCGGCGTACGGTTCCAGACCGTGGTCCGCAGCCCGGCCCGCAGAAAGGCGCCGACCAGCGAGCGGCCCATCGGGCCGAGACCGAGCACGGTGACCGTGGACTGCCCGGAGGGTGTAGACATGATTCAACTCCCGTATAAGTGAAGAAAAGTGGCCCAACGGCCGGCGGAGAAACGAAGAGGACGAGGATGACGCGCAGCCGTGCCCAGGATCCGAACGTGTGCGGAGTGACCGCCGCGATCGCCGTGATCGACGGCAAATGGAAGACTTCGCTGCTGTGGCTGCTGGAGTCCGGCTCGCACCGTCCCGGCGAACTGCGGCGCCTGCTGCCGGGGTTGAGCGAGAAGGTGCTGACTCAGGCGCTGCGCGAGATGGAGTCGGACGGGCTGGTGCACCGGGAGGTGCACGACGTTCTGCCCCCGAAGACCGTGTACTCACTGACCGGTTTCGGCCGCGACCTGTCCGAGGCCCTGGCTCCCCTGTCCGACTGGGGCCACCGCCGCCTCGAGAGGCTCGCCGAGGCCCGGCCGGCCTCCTGACACGCTGCCACCATCGCCTCCGTTCCGCTTGCCCGGCAGCTCCTGACCTCGGACAACAGCCTCTCCCGGCGGGAGAGGGCTGCCAAGTACCCACAAAAAAGTGGGTGTTCTCGACGAGGTCGCGTGTCGCGCCTGCGCCACGCCGGCCACCGGCAGGTGCTGGAGGCCGCGGGCCCGCCCGTGGATCCGCCCCTGGCGCAGAGCGTGCCGACGCCGACCATGGACGCCGCCGCCCGGCGGGCCCGGGCGATGGTGACGGGCGGGCTGCACCTCGACGGCGCGTTCTGTGTGACGGACACCGTGGCGACGGGCGCGCCGCGCGGCCCGGCCGATGCCGGGGTGCGGGTGCCGGGACAGGTCGAGGTGACCGGCTCCGACAACGCCGGCGAGAGCGCGTTCCTCGTTCCCTCGCTGTCCACCGTGGATCCGGACCACGAGCAGATGGCCGCGGAGGTGGTCGCACTGTCGGCCGCGCGGATCGGGCGGGCGCGGCCGCCTGTTGACAGGGAGGAGTTCGTCAGTCGCTTCCTCCTGGTGATCCGCGACTCGACGGGAGGCTGACGCCCGTTCCCGGCGGGATCCGACTACATCGTTGACCGCAGCGTCGGCTACGTAGCTATTCCATTTGCCTAAAAGCTTTAGGCATCTGCATAATCGATTCTGGCAATCAGGAGGAAGCTTATGGTGCGTGTAGGTCTGACCACGGAGCGTCTGGTCCGTGCGGCGGCGGAGCTGGCCGACGAGGTCGGCTTCGACCAGGTGACCGTGTCCGCGCTGGCCCGGCGGTTCGACGTCAAGGTCGCCAGCCTTTACTCGCACCTGAGGAACTCCCAGGACCTCAAGACCAGGATCGCCCTGCTCGCGCTGGAGGAACTCGCCGACCGCGCCGCCGAAGCGCTGGCCGGCCGGGCCGGCAAGGACGCCCTCCAGAGCTTCGCGAACGTGTACCGCGACTACGCCCGGGAACACCCCGGACGCTACGAAGCGGCCCGGTTCCGACTGGACCCGGAGACGGCCGCCGCGAGCGCCGGCGGCCGGCACGCTCAGATGACCCGGGCGATCCTGCGCGGCTACGACCTGACCGAACCCGACCAGACGCATGCGGTCCGGCTGCTCGGCAGTGTCTTCCACGGCTACGTCAGCCTCGAAGCGGCCGGCGGGTTCAGCCACAGCGAACCCGACTCGCAGGAGTCGTGGACCCGGATCCTGGACGCCCTCGATGCGCTGCTGCGCAACTGGCCGGCGCCCTGACCCTTCCCTCCCCCTTCCTCATCTCCTCTCCCCCTCGTCATCCCCTCTCGACAGGCTCGCACCGATGTCCTCCACCACGTACGACTGGATCACCACCCCCCTCACCGCCGACCTCGTACGCGGCGCCCTCGACCTGGAACGCACCGAGCACGGGCTGCTGCCGCACCGGCTGCCGGCCCGGGCCCGGGCCCAGTGCACCGACCCTCAGCTGCACATGGCGGAGTCCCAGCCCTCCGGTGTACGGCTGGCCTTCCGCACCCGTGCCACCGCTCTCGAACTCGACACACTGCCGACCAAGCGGGTCTACGTCGGCGCCCCGTCGCGCCCGGACGGCGTGTACGACCTGCTCGTCGACGGGCGTCCGGCCGGCAGTGCCTCCGTGACCGGCGGCAACACGCTGACGATCGACGTGGCCGTGGGCACCGCGGAGCGGCGGCCCGGCCCGGTCGGCACCGTCCGCTTTTCCGGCCTGCCCGGCGCGGTGAAGGACGTCGAGATCTGGCTGCCGCACAACGAGACCACCGAACTGGTCGCGCTGCGCACCGACGCGCCCGTCGAACCGGTGCCGGACGCGGGCCGCAAGGTGTGGCTGCACCACGGCAGTTCGATCAGCCACGGCTCCGACGCCGCGAGCCCCACCACCACCTGGCCGGTGCTCGCCGCCTCGCTCGGCGGGGTGGAACTGACCAACCTCGGCCTGGGCGGCAGTGCCCTCCTCGATCCGTTCACCGCGCGCACGCTGCGCGACACACCCGCCGATCTGATCAGCGTGAAGCTGGGCATCAACCTGGTCAACACCGACCTGATGCGGCTGCGCGCCTTCGGCCCGGCCGTCCACGGCTTTCTCGACACCGTCCGCGAGGGTCACCCCGACATCCCGCTGCTTGTGGTCTCGCCGATCCTGTGCCCCATCCACGAGGACACGCCGGGCCCCAGCGCCGCGGATCTCAGCGCCCTGGGCTCCGGGCAGTTGCGGTTCCGGGCCACCGGCGACCCGGCGGAACGGGCGTACGGAAAACTCACCCTGGGTGTGATCCGGGAGGAGCTGACCCGGATCGTACGACAGCGGGCCGCCGAGGATCCGCATCTGCACCACCTCGACGGCCGTGACCTCTACGGGGAGGCCGATGTCGCCGAGCTGCCGCTGCCCGACAACCTCCACCCGGACGCCGCCACGCACCGCCGGATCGGCGAACGCTTCGCCGCGCTGGCCTTAGGCCGGGGCGGTCCCTTCGCCGGCGGCGCCTGCTGACCCGTACCGGTCAGCACATCCCTCACACCAGGTGGGCGAAGACCACCAGGTTGTCGGTGTAGTCCCGCACCGAGTGGTCGTAGTCCCCCGCGCAGGTGATGAGCCGCACCTCGGGGCGCGTCGTATCGGCGTACACGTGGTCGCTGGGGAAGTCGTCCTTCGCGTAGGTCTCCTTGTCGTCCACGACGAATTCCGCCTTCCGCCCGTCGGCACGGTCGACGGAGAACCGGTCGCCGCGCTCCAGCTGGTCGAGTTCGGCGAAGACGGCCGGTGAGGTCACCGTGTCGACGTGCCCGGCGATGATCGAGGTGCCCGATTCCCCGGGCGTGACGCCCTTGGCGTACCAGCCGACCAGATTGACGTTGTCCGCCGGCGGGGGCTCGAGCTGACCGGAGGAACCGATGGAGAGGGCGGCGAAGGGGGCATCCACGGAGATCTTCGGGATGAGGAGCCGGAGTGGCGTGGAACGGGGCAGCGGCTCGCCTGCCCGGTGCGTGCCGGTCGACGCGGTGCCGGTCGCGCCCGAGGCGCTGGCCGCATCCGGCGTGTCGTCCGAACCGTGGTGGCCGCCGAACAGGCTGACGGCAATGACGACGATCGCCACGCCCCACAGGGTGAGCCGCCCGCCGCGGCCGGGGTTCTGCTCGTCCTTCGCCGGGTCGGCAGGGGGCGAGGAGGAGGGATCTGCTGCCATCGGACACCACCTCACTCGGGCACGGCAGCAAAGGTTCGGGGGACCAGGGGCGGGCCGCCGGCACGGTGTGCGCCGGCGGCGGCCGCATTCCCTGACATGGGGGAGACCGGGTCAGGACGCCGGCTAGGCGGCCTTCTTGCGGCGCAGCGCGTACATTCCGGTGGCGCCTACGGCGAGTACGGCGAGCCCGCCCGCGGTGACACCGGGAGAAGCGAGGGCGCCGCCTCCCGTGTGCATGCCGCCGCGCGGCTTGTCGTGGTCGTCGCCGCCACCCCAGTCGTCCTTGCCGCCCCCGCCTTCCTTACCGCCTCCGCCTTCCTTGCCGCCTCCGTCGTCCTTGCCGCCTCCGTCGTCCTTCCCGCCCTTGTCCTTGTAGGTCTCGGGGTCGAACCTGCTGTCATCGTCGTCAGGGCTCCAGTCGTCGCCCCGCACCGCGGCGAGGGCACCGCCGCCGGTGTGCATTCCACCGCGCGGCCCGTCGTGGCTGCCGCCCTTGTCGCGGTCCGTGCTGTAGTCATCGTCGTGGCCGCTGTCCGAACCCTTGTCGCGGCCGGAGCCCTTGTCGTGGTCGCCGCCGGAATCGCTGCCGCGGTCGGATTCGCTGTCGTTGTCCCTGCTGTACGAGGAGTCGTCGCGGCCGCCGTCGTCCCCGGCCGGTACGGCGAACGCGGCGCCGGGCGTGGCAAAGGAGAGGGCGGCCGTGGCGGCTGCCGTGGCGAGGAGCATGCGGGCAGAACGCATATCGAGGTCCTTCCGCCGTGGCCGGGCAGCGGATACGACATCAGCTGAATGGACCCGGCCTCGACATGAACCACCGTCAGCCAGACGGTTGCCGCGCACCATCCGGGCCGTCCAGCCGGGTCAGAGCTCCACCCGTCTGTCCCAGCGACACGCCGGAACACCCCCGTCCGGACCCGTCCGTGTCACCCGGTGGCACGCCGGTCGGCCGACAGCCGGCCCAGCGCCGCCCGCCCCGCGGGCCCCCAGGTCGGCCGTCCGCCGGGCAGTCCCCGCTCCCACGCCCGGCCGATGCATATGGAGGCGACCCGGCCGGTTCGTCGCCGGAGCCCTGTTCGCCGTGGTCGGTCTCCCGCTGCCTCGCTCCGCTCGGGTTCGGCCGGGGCGCGACGGACGGCTCGGCCCAGTCCGGTCCGCAGGTCCGGCCCGCAGGTTGGGTCCGCAGGTCCGGTCCGCAGGTTCGGTCCGCAGGTTCGGTCCGGTCCGCAGTCTCGGGGGTGACGGCGCGGCAGGTGCGGGCCGCGCTCTGATCCGCCTGGCACCGCGGTGCGGCAGCCGTCCCCCGTCCGGGCCGATCCGGCGCTACGGCCGCGGGGGCATCCATAGCCTGAATGCGACGATCCATCACACGACGGCGGCGCCCCGGTCCCCCGACCCGTCGAGAAGGAGCCGCCCCATGTCCGGCGCCGCCAGGTTCAGACGCACGACGCGCCGCCTGCTCGCCGCGTCCCTGGGTACCCTGATCGGGGTCGCCGCCGTGGCCGTCCCGGCCCGGGCCGACGCCGGCGAGGTGACGGAGTATCCGATCACCACGACGGCCGACACCCTGCCCGCCGGGATCACCACCGGACCGGACGGGGCGCTGTGGTTCGCGGCGTCCGGGGCCGGCCGGATCGGGCGCGTCACCGTGGACGGCAAGGTCACCGATTTCCCCACGGCCGGCCCGGACAGCTTCCCCTTCGCCATCACCTCCGGACCCGATCGCGCGCTGTGGTTCACCGAGGGGAACGCGAACAAGATCGGCCGGATCACCACTTCGGGGCATCTCACGGAGTTCCCGGTGCCGACGGCGGACAGCTTCCCGGCCGGGATCGCGTCCGGGCCGGACGGCGCCCTGTGGTTCTCCGAGGAGAACGGCAACCGGATCGGCCGGATCACCACCTCCGGCCACATCACCGAGTACCGGGTCCCCACGCCGAGCGCCTCCCCCTTCTCCATCGCGGCGGGCGCGGACGACGCCCTCTGGTTCACCGAACTGGCCGGCGGGAAGATCGGGCGGATCGACCGCACCGGCCGGATCACCGAATTCGCGCTGCCCGGTGGTTCCGACTCCCCCGACGACATCGTCGCCGGGCCCGGCGGCATGTGGTTCACCGCGTCCGGCTCGAACTCGGTGGACCGGATCGACCACACCGGACACGTCACCCGGTTCCCGCTGCCCGGCCCGGACAGCAGCCCCAGCGGCATCGCCCTCGGGCCGGACGGGCAGGTGTGGTATGCCGACCAGTCCGGCCGGATCGGGCGGGTCGGACCACAGGGCAGCATCACGGCCCTCGCGGTGAAGGACGGCGCCGACAAGGTGCCGTTCCGGATCGCCTCCGGCCCCGATCGCGGGGTGTGGTTCACCGAACTGCTCGGCAATGGCATCGGGCACGTCCCGATCCCGCCCCGTCGAGCGCCGGGGGACTGATGCCGACCGGGTCCCGTTCCTGGGTGAGAGTCCGCCCTGGAAGGAAGTCCGCCCCCGGAGGAAGTCGGCTACGGGAGGAACTCGGCCGCGACCGCTTGTTATGACAGCAGTCATAGCTCAGGCTGGTGCCGAGAACACGGCAGGCCGACGCGGTGGGAGGAAGCAGTGGCGGGCGGGACGGCGCGGGCGATGTGGGAGCGGTACGAACCGGTGCACGATCTCGTGTACTTCGCACCCGAGGCACGGCGGACGGCGGACGCGCTGGGGATGCGCGGGTTCTGGATGGGGTACTTCGCGCTCCGGGCGGCGCCGCTGGGCGCGGTGTCCCCGCCCGTGGTGGCGAGTAGTTTCTACGTCTTCCACCCGGCACGGGTGGCCCGTGCACTGCCCGACGCCTGGGGGCACGCGGCTCCGCGGGACGTACTGGCGGCGCGCTGGGAGGCCATGGACGCGGCGATGACCCGTCTGTTCGGGCCGGATGTGGTGGGGTCGGCGGAGCTTGCGGAGGCGGCCGATCTCGCGTGGGAGGCGGCGGCCGCGGCGGACATGCCGGGGCGGGTGCTGGCCGCCGCGAACCAGGCGCTGGAGCGGCCCGAGCGGCCGACGGTGCGGCTGTGGCAGGCCCTGACGACCCTGCGCGAGCACCGTGGCGACGGGCATGTCGCGGTCCTGGTGGGTCTGGGGGTCGGGCCGGTCGAGGCCATGGTGCTCAAGGCGGCCGCCGGGGAGTCGGACGGGCCGTTCCTGCGCGAGACCCGTAAATGGGAGCCGGAGGACTGGGCGGCTGCCGAGGCCGCCCTGCGCGAGCGCGGCTTCGTCAGGGAGGACGGATCGCTGACCCGCGCGGGCGTGGCCGCACGTGCGTTCATCGAGACACGGACCGACGAGGCGGCCGAGCGCCCGTGGACCGCGCTCGGTGCGGAGCGCACCGCCCGCCTCGCCGGGCTGCTGGAGCCGCTGGCCCGCACCGTCGAGGATGCGGGGCTGCTGCCGCCCGGCAACCCGGTGGGGCTGACCAGGCAGCGGTTCGCGGGGCGTTGACGGCAGCATACGTCGGCGTCCCCGCCCGGGGTGCCGGGCCGGGGACGCCGTACAGGACGTACGGAGGGCCCGCGGGCTACCAGGTCACCGGCAGCCGTTCGGGGATCCGCTTCATGAACCCGGTGCGCCACACCAGCTGACTCGACGGCACGGCGAGCGCGAGGTCCGGCAGACGGTCGAGCAGGACTTCGAGGGCGATCCGGGCGTGTGTGCGGCCCAGGGCGGTGGCGGGGCAGTAGTGGGCGCCGCCACCGAAGGAGAGGTGGTCTGCGGTGTTGTCGCGGTGGACGTCGAAGCGGTGCGGGTCCGGGAACTTCTCCGGGTCGAGGTTCGCGCCCTCCACCAGGACCAGGACGAGTTCGCCCCTGCGGACCTCCACGTCGCCGAGCCGGAGGTCCTCCAGGGCGAGGCGCGGCAGGGCGTCGCCGATGGAGAGGTTCACCCGTAGCAGCTCCTCCACGCCCGGGTCGATCAGGTCGGGGGTGTCCCGCAGGAGATCGCGGGCCGTGGGGTGGGTGAGCAGGTAGACCAGGGCCATGGCCAGGAAGCCCGACGTGGAGATGACACCGGCGCCGAACATGGTGACGCCGACGGTGGCGAGCATCTCGTCGCTCAGGTGGGCGTATTCGGGGTCGCCGCGCAGGGCGGCCAGTTCGCCCATCAATCCGTGCGTGGCCGGATCGTCGAGCAGGGCGGCCATCCGGGCGATGTCCCGATCCCAGTTGATCTTGGCACCGGTGATCGGGCACTGCGAGTTCATGAACGCGATGTCGAGGCTGCGCAGGAATGCGGGGGCCTCGGTCTGCGGAATACCGAGGATGTGGCAGTGCATGCCCGCCGAGTACGGCTCGCAGAACGCCCCGCGCAGATCCACCGTCGGCCCCTCGGCCACCATCAGGTCCACCAAGCGGTGCGCGTCCTCGCGCAGCCGGTCCAGCAGGCCGGGCGCCTTGGGGTTGAGCGCCTTCATCACCGCCCGGCGCAGCCCCGCCCCGGTGATGTTGCCCATGTTGTTCACGACCTCGGGCGGGATCGTGAGGGCGTACTGCCGTGGGACGCCGGGCGCGGAGGTGTCCTTGAGGGAGAAGCGGTCGTCCTTCAGGACCTGCTGGCACAGCTCGTAGGAGGACACCAGCCACGCCTCGTCGCCGGCGATGGTCCGCACGCGCCGTACGGGGGTGGTGGCGCGCAGGTCCTCGACCTCGGCGGGAACCCGGGTGCCGTCCCAGGAGAACGGGAAGTCCAGCAGCGGCTGTTCCGCGTGGATGTCGGGGGCGGCGGTCATGCCGCGGCTCCTTCCTGGGAGGCGGGCGTCACGATGGCGTGGCCCTGGTTCCGGGAGGCGCGCAGTCCGGCGCCACGGGAGTACAACAGCTCGGCCATCGGCAGCAGTTGGTGGTAGCAGTTGAGGGAGGAGGGCACTTTGAGGATGGCGGGGGTGTCCAGGAACAGCGGAGCCTCGGCGCACACGTACTCCAGGCACACATCGCGCTGCCGCTCGCTCGCCGTCTCGCCGCGGGTGGACAGGAAGCGGCTGACCAGGGCGTTGCAGACGGCGCGGAAGTCGCCGTCCGAGTGCAGCCTGTCCTTCAGCTGCCGGTGGATCTCCTGGTAGGCGGGGTTGGTGCGGAAGGCGGACATCGGGTGCCAGTCGAGCCGGGTGCCGTCCGGGTCGGCCACGGTCACCGCGTCGCGGACCTTCGCCCGCACGCCCCGCAGGTTCTTCACCGCCTTGCGGCGGGCCTCGTCCGGCGGGTAGCCGGATGCCTCGTACATCTCGGCCACGTACAGGTCGGTGTAGACGAAGTCGACCCTGTCGAAGTGGTCCAGCCCCCAGCGGGCGAGGTCGTGCAGGCGTTGGGCGGAGAAGTAGCTGTTGCCCGGGGACACACCGATCACAGCGTGTGCGCCCTCGCCGAATATGACCTTGCAATGGGAGGTGTAGGGCTGAACTTCGAAGACGTCGGCCATCAGCACGGATGCTGTGGTCACGGGGGTATTCCTCCGCCGCGCGCTAGTCCCTGGAGGGCCCTGTGCCCCTGGTGTGGCGACGCGGCGCCCTCACGCTAGCCGTACAAGGTCAACACGGGTAGTAACTACCTGGGTTTGGCCTAAAACAGTCGTATCAACCGTCGAAGTGCCCTCATGGGAACCTCATTTGCGAGTCGTACGCTGAGGCGTGGTCAATCGAGACGAGGATCCAGGGCAGGCGGCGTTCCGGCTCACCGGGCGCCGGGTCACGGGTGCGCGGGCGGGGTCCGGGTCACCCACCGAGGTGACGCTCGAGGGCGGGACGGCGGTGATGGTCAAGCGTGGCGACGCTCCCGGGGCGGTGCGCGCCGAGGTGGCCGGACTGCGCTGGCTCGGCGAGGCGGAGGCGGTGCGGGTGCCGGCGGTGCTCGGCCACGACGAGCGGTGGATGGTCACCGAGCGCGTGCCGACCGGGCATCCCGACCGCGAGGCGGCGCTGCGTTTCGGCCACGCCCTCGCGGCCCTGCACGCCGCCGGGGCGCCGACGTTCGGCGCGCCGCCGCCCGAGGGTCCCGAGGAGGCGTACATCGGCCTCGCGCCCATGCGGAACGCACCAGGGGCCGACTGGCCGGACTGGTACACCGAGCACCGCGTGCTGCCGTACCTGCGCAGCGCGGTCGACACCGGCACGGTGCGGCCCGGGGAGGCCGCGGTGATCGAGCGCGCCTGCGAGCGGCTCCCGGACCTCGACGGGCCGGCCGAGCCGCCCGCCCGGCTGCACGGCGACCTGTGGAACGGCAATGTGCTCTGGGGTGCCGACGGTGAGGTACGTCTCATCGACCCGGCCGCGCACGGCGGGCACCGGGAGACCGACCTGGCGATGCTCCGGCTGTTCGGCTGCCCGGATCTCGACCAGGTGCTGGCGGGATACCAGGAGGCGGCACCGCTGGCCGACGGGTGGCGGGAACGCGTCGGCATGCACCAGCTTTTCCCGCTCCTGGTGCACGCGGTGCTGTTCGGGCGCGGCTACGCGGAACAGGCTCTCTCCGTCGCCCGCGACGCCCTGAGGGCATGATTCGCCGGCGCGGACGCGCAGCCTCCTCGGCCCGGCCGGCGTCCTACTACGCGACGCCGAACGGCCCCGCTCCGGACCATGGTTACGGAGCGTAAGGAAACCAACCACCCGTTCGATTCGTATAAGGACGTGAAAGCCGAATCAGGGAGAGACCATGCAACCGTTCACGCTCAACTACGCACGCCCCGCTGTGCAGTTGGACGTCACCACTCCGTACGCGTACGACTCCGGACTGCAGTTGAACGTCCTCCCGGACGGACGGATCGCCGCCACCGACCACGCCACGTTGAGAGCGCTGGGGACGACGACCTCCACGGCCGGGTCCAAGACCCACTTCGACGACTGAGCACGGGCCCACGCAAGATGACCGTGCTCATCCTGACCAGTGAAGAAGACGTGACGGCGGACATGGTGGTCCTCCGGCTGCGCGAGGCCGCTGTGCCCGTGGTCCGGCTCGATCCCGCCGACCTCACCAACGGGGTGGCTCTGTCGGGCGAGTTCGTGCAGGGCGCCTGCCGCGGACACCTGTCCGTCGGCGGGCGCCTGGTGAGCATGAACGGCCTGCGCTCCGTCTGGGTGCGCAGGCCGGGGGACGCGGCGGCACGCGCCGCCCAGCCGTCCGCCTGGCTGACGGAGGAGTCCGCCCAGGCGCTGTACGGCATGCTGCGCAGTACGGACGCGCGCTGGATGAATCATCCGGACGCGGCTCGCCGGGCCCGCCACAAGCCCTGGCAGCTGCGCCTCGCCCAGAACAGCGGACTCGCGGTGCCTGCCACGCTGATCACGACCTTTCCGCAGGCGGCCCGGGAGTTCGCGGAGCGGTTCCCGGACCTGGTGGTCAAGCCCGTCTCCGGCGCGCATCCGCAGGAGCCGCCGCGGGCGGTGCCCACCAGCCGGGTCGCCCCGGACACCGACTTCGGGGCGGTCGCCTACGGTCCGACCCTGCTGCAACGGCGTGTCCCCAAGCGGGCCGACATCCGGCTCACGGTCGTCGGCGACCGGCTGCTGGCCGCGCGCAAGCCGGCCGACCCGGGCGCCCACCCCGACGACGTGGACGTCCGTTTCGCCCCGTCGGTCTCCCCCTGGCTCCCGGCGGACGTACCCCTGCGTGTCGCCGAGGCCGTCCACCGATATATGAAGGATGCCGAGCTCGCGTACGGCGCCTTCGACTTCGCGGAGGACATGGACGGGATCTGGTGGTTCCTGGAGTGCAACCAGTCGGGCCAGTTCGGCTTCGTCGAGATGGACACCGGCCAGCCGATCGCCGAGACCATCGCGCAATGGCTGGCCGGGGACGGTGAAGAGGCAGTGCCGTACGTCAACTGCGACCGGGGCGCGGCATCGTGATGCCACGCGGACCGGCCCGGAGAAAGGAACGCGACATGCGCATCGGACTGCTGGGAACGGGCCCGTGGGCCCAGGCGGCGTACGCCCCCGCCCTCGCCGGGCACCCCGGTCTGGACTTCGCCGGGGTGTGGGGCCGCCGCCCCGAGGCGGCCACCGCGCTGGCGGAGCAGCACGGCGTCCGGGCGTACGAGGACGTGGACGCGTTGCTGGCCGACGTGGAGGCGGTGGCGGTGGCCCTTCCCCCGTCCGTGCAGGCCGAGCTGGCGGTGCGGGCCGCGCGGGCGGGCCGCCATCTGCTGCTGGACAAGCCCCTGGCGCTGGGGGTCGCCGAGGCGCGGGCCGTCACCGAGGCGGTGGAGCGGGCCGGGGTGGCGTCGGTCGTGTTCTTCACCACACGGTTCCAGAAGGAACCGGAGGCCTGGATCGACGAACAGGCCGCAGCGCCGGGCTGGTTCACGGCCCGGGCTCAGTGGCTGGGGGCGGTGTTCACGAGCGACAGTCCGTTCGCCGCCTCGCCGTGGCGGCAGGAGAAGGGCGCGCTGTGGGACGTGGGGCCGCACGCGCTGTCCGTCCTGCTGCCGGTCCTCGGAGACGTACGGCAGGTCCTGGCGGCGGCGTACGGTCCCTCCGACACTGTGCACCTGGTCCTCGACCATGCCACGGGCGCGTCGAGCACGCTGACGCTGAGCCTGTCGGCACCGCCGGCGGCGGCCGGCGCCGATCTCGAACTGCGCGGCGAGTCCGGCGTCTCGCTCCTGCCGAGGAGCTGCGAGGGTGCGGTCCCCGCCCTCGCCCGCGCCGCGGACGCCCTGCGCACCGCCGCCCGCACGGGCCGACCGCACGCCTGCGACGCCGCGTTCGGCCTGCGTGTCACCGAGATCCTCGCGACGGCGGAAGCCCGGTTGGCCGGGGAGCCGGCCGACTAGGGCCTGTCCGACGGCACGGCCCCGGCTCCCCTCGGCCCCCGGTCGCCTACTCCTGCTCGAACGGCTCGTCGCTCCACCGGAACCACGCTCGGTCCCCCTCGATGTGCAGCAGGAACTCGGGGACCGGGCCGTCCGGCGAGGAGAGGGAGACGCGGCGCCGTATCTCGTCGTACAAGGACTCCCACTCCTCCCAGCCCTTCTCGTCGTCCCGGTCCATCAGCGCGAGTTCACGGGCGAAGAGGTCCTGCACGGCGGTGAAGCCGGGGCCGGCGGTGAACCCGCCCGAAAGCCAGGGGAAGTCGGCGTCGTCGATCAGGATCTCACCGACCGGCTCCGCCCCGGCACACACCCGCCACACCCCACCGCCGAACGCCATGACCCCTCCCCCGTTCCGCCGCCGCTCACCACCCCGTCAGCATGTCACCCGGCACTGACAACGCGGTCGGCCCAGAAGTTGAGGCGTTCCCGTACGACCGGGTATCCGACCCTCGTGAAGTGCGCGGCCATGGGGAAGTTGCCCTGGTCGGTGGCCCCGGCGATGAACTCGGCGCCTCGTTCCGCGAGGAAGTGGGTGCACTCGGCGAGCAGGTCGTAGGCGTAGCCGCGGCCACGGTGTTCCGGCAGGACTCCGATGAAGCCGATGCACGGTCCGGACGAGTTGCGGGCCGGGATGTGGATGCCGACCGGGTCGCCCTCGGGCGTACGAGCGAGCTGCCACCACTCGCGCGGTGACGGGAACCAGTGGAAGATGTCGAGTTCCTCCTGGGCGGCCTGCTCCACTCCGCCCTGCTCGATGGCCCGGCGGGCGTGGGCGTCCAGGGTGACGGAGTGGATGCGGCGCAGAGCGTCGAAGACGACGCTGTCGTCCGGTTCGGCGGAGAAGACCAGGCGTCCGGGACGCTCGGGCAGCCCGTGCTCCGGGGTCCAGCGGTACAGGAAGCGTTCCACCAGCGGTTCGTATCCGGCTTTGCGGGCCGCGGCGGTGCGGGTGGCGACGGCGGCCGGCAGGCCGGGGGCGTCCCGCCAGCCGGCGGGCAGGTCGAGTTCGAGTTCCTGGGTGTGCCAGGGTGCCGTCCGCAGGAGCTCGGCTCCCGCGTCCTCCTCGCCCTCGGCCACGTCGAACCAGTTGATGAGGAGCGGCTCGGGGTCCTCGGGCCTGCCCCACCAGGCGGCGCGGGCCGCGACCCGGCCGTCCCGCAGGGCGACGCGCTTCCAGTCGGGGCGGTACCGGGTCTGCCGGTGCTTCTCGCGCAGTGCCAGCGGGTCGGGCAGGGCGTCGAAAAGGTGAGCACTGCTCTCGTCGAGCGTGCGGATGACCACAGCGGTCATGGATTCCTCCGGGATGCGTGCTGCGTTCAGCGGTGCGCGCTCCCGGTCCGGTCAGACGTGGTACGCCCAAGAAAGGGAAAGGGGGGAGCGCTGGATGACTGTCGTCTGCATGGCGCGCCTCCCTCCGTCTGCTTGGGCGTGCTGCACACGCTAGGGGGTCGGCAGGGCGGAGGCGACCGCTTTTTCGCGGCGCGGGTCACGGGGCCGCCGGGCCGCGCTCCGGGGAACGTCCGCGCCTTTGCCGTCCGGGCACCGGGATCGGGGAGGAGGCCCCCCTCCCGGCGACGGCGTAGCGTGAGGATGTGAGATCGGTGCGCGGCTGGTCGTCGCGGCGGAACCGGAGGGAGCGCGGCTGGTTGCGGGGCGCGCCACCGCCGCGCTGGGTGCGGGTACTGCCGGTGCTGCTGCTGGTGACCGTGACCCTGGCCACGCTCGTCACCCCCCATGCACGCGACCTCGGCTTCCTGCTGGGCGCGATCCCGCCGCTCGCCGTCCTGTCGTACGGGCCCCTGGCCACCGCCCTCCTCGGCGCGCTGGTCATCGTTGTGCTGAACGTTCCGGCCACGCACCTGGACCGCCCCGGCCAGACGGATCTGCTCACCGTCGTGTTCGTCGCCCTGCTGAGTGTGTTCGTGTCCTTCGTCCGCAGCCGCCGGGACGCTCAGCTGGTCATGGAGCAGGCGATCGGTGAAGCCGTGCAGCGGGCCGTGATGCCGCCGCTGCCGGAGCGCGTCGGGCGGGTGGGGTGCGCGGGCTTCTACCGGGCCGCCCAGGACGGGACGCTGGTGGGCGGGGACTTCTTCGACGTGCGGGCGGGGCCGTACGGCGTACGGGTGGTGATGGGGGACGTGCAGGGGCACGGACTGTCGGCGATGGCGACGGTGGTGTCGCTGCTGGGTGCGTTCCGCGAGGCGGTGCTGGAACAGGCCGACCTGGAGTCCGTCGCGTCCCGGATGGACCGCAGGCTGGTGGTGGACTCGGCGGGCGTGCGGCATGCGGAACTGTTCGCGACGGCGGTCCTGCTGGAGTTCACGCCCGACGCACGAGCGGTGCGGGTGGTCGTCTACGGGCATCCGGCACCCGTGCTGCTGCAGGGCGGGCGGGCCCGGGAGGTGACCGTCGCGTCCGCTGCTCCGCTGGGCCTCGGACTGGTCGACGTCGAACCACCCAAGGAGGTCACCGTGCCGCTCGGGCCGGGCGACCGCCTGCTGCTGGCGTCCGACGGTGTCTGGGAGGCCCGGGACGCCTCCGGCGCCTTCTATCCGCTTCCCGAGCGGCTGACCGCCTTCGCGGACACCGGTTCCGGCGAGCTGGCCGACGCCGTGTGGGCGGACCTGGGTGTTCGGAAGTACGACGTCCGCGACGACGCCACCCTGCTGGTCCTGACACCCCAGCCACCGGTCACCCGAACACACTCACCCTGATCACCCCGGCAGTCGGTACCCCCCGCGGGCACAGGGGTCAGCCCACGTCCCAGAGGAAGCGGTGGGTGTGGATCCCGAAGTACGGGAAGGAGCTGATCGCGCGGACGCCCTCGAGGGGCCGGACCACGTCGTTGACGAAGTCCAGCAGGTCCTTGGGGCCGGGCGTGACGACTTCCGCGAAGAGATCGAACCCGCCGGAGGTGAGCACCGAGTAGACCACCTCGGGGCGTTCCGCGAGGGCGTCGGCGACGGTGCGCGGGTCGCCGGCGACGCCGATGCCGAGCAGCGCCATGGCCTGCCCGCCCATGGCCATCGGGTCGGTGACGCCCACGACCTGCACGGCCCCGGAGTCCAGCAGGCGTTGCAGCCGCTGGCGGGCCGCCGAGGCGGACAGGCCTACCTTGGGGCCGAGGTCGGCATAGGCGATACGGCCGTCGGTCTGCAGCTCCCGCAGGATGGCCCGGTCGATCTCGTCCATGTCTCTCCCTACCGTGTCGTCCTGGGGGAACGTCCCGGTTCATCCGGCCAGTTCGGCCAGGGCCGCGGCGAAGACCTCGGTGTGCGTGTCGACGTCCTGCCCGGTGGTGTCGGGACACATCAGCGCCATGTTGTGGAACGGCGTGAGCAGGATGCCCCGGTTGGCGAGGTAGAGGTGCAGGAAGTCCTCCAGCTCCGGGTCGGCGGCCGCAGCGGACTCGGTGCCCGTGCGGGGCGCCGGCGCGGTGAAGCGGTACTCGGTGCGGGCGCCGAGGCGACTGACGGACCAGGGCAGGCGGTGGGCGTCGATACCGGCCCGGACGCCCGCCTCGAAGCGCTCGGAGAGCTTCGCCATCCGGGCGAAGGCCTCGTCGGTGAGGACGTGCTCCAGGGTGGCCCGGGTCGCGGCGACCGACAGGGCGTTGCCGGCGAGGGTGCCGCCAACGCCACCCATGTCGACCAGGTCCAGGTCGGCACGGGCCAGCAGCCGCTCGGCGAGGTCCGCGGACAGGCCGTAGGCGCCGGCCGGGATGCCTCCACCGATCGCCTTGCCGATGGTGAGGAGGTCGGGTTCGAGGTCCCAGGCGGCCGTGCAGCCGCCCGGGCCGGCCGAGAAGGTGTGGGTCTCGTCGTTGATGAGCAGGCTGCCGTAGCGCCTGGTCAAGTCCCGTACGCCGGCGAGGTAGCCGGGTTCGGGCAGGACGATGCCGATGTTGGTGAGCGCGGGCTCCATGAGGACGGCGGCGACGTCCCCGTGGGCCAGCTCGCGCTCCAGTGCGGCGAGGTCGTTGAACTCGGCGGCCCGGCTGGTCAGGGTGACGTCGCAGGGGGCGCCGACGTTTCCGGGGCGGGCGATGCCGTGGCCGTCCGGGCCGACGACGATCAGCGACTCGTCGACGCTGCCGTGGTAGCAGTAGCTGTTCACCAGGATCTTCGGGCGCCCGGTGACGGCCCGGGCGAGGCGGACAGCCCATCGGTTGGCGTCGGTCGCGGTCAGCGAGAAGCTCCAGCGGGCCAGGCCGAACCGACGGGTCAGCTCGGCGCCGACCCACTCGGCGTCCTCGGTGGGCAGCATGGCGGTGACTCCGCCCAGGCCGGAAAACCGGCGGTCGACCTCCTCGGCGACCGCCGCGGGCGAGTGACCGGCCATGGCGCCGGTGTCACCGAGGCAGAAGTCGATGTACTCGTGCCCGTCCACGTCGGTGACGCGGGCGCCGCGCGCCCCGGCCAGATACCGGGGAAAGGCACCGGCGGTCTTGTTCATCCAGGTCATCGGCACTCGGCCGAAGAGGTGGTCGGCCTGCGCGTAGGCGGTCCTGGAGCGCGGGTTGCGGCGCTCGGCCTCGGCGCTCTCGCGGGCCAGGAGGGCGCGCAGACGCGTGCGGTCCATGGAGTACCTCGCTGGATGCGGTGACGGACAGCGTGAGCGTACGGCGGAAAATGCCCTCTCAACAAGAGAACGCGATCGAATCAGCTGCTGGCACGCTCGAAACAAGCGCCTACCGGGTACACGGGGACCTGCGGGGCCCGCGGGAGTGACGCACTTCCCCTTTTCCCGACCGGCGAACCAGCGCTCGTGGTTCGAACGCATCACCTGAAACGCCAGGCCACGCCACCCCTTCCGCCAGGTAGAAATATCTACGAGCATGCATATGCCGGGTTGGCGTGCAGGCGCGCCGAGTGCCCGGTCACGGCCGTTTCCCGCGCCCATGGCGGACAAGCGAGGATCATCCGGAGCAGCGCATGACGAACACGATGTGGATGCGGGGCGTGGAGTGGCTCGCCGCGGCGGCGGCCGACCCCCGCACGTGCAAATGGGAGTGGGACCACGGCGAGGGCATCGCGCTGCTGGAGGCGGGCCGCTTCTGGGACGTCCTCAGCGTTCCCGACCGGCTCGGCCTGCTCACCCTCGACCTGCTGTGGCGACCCGCGCTGCCCGTACCGGGGCCGACCCTGGTGGACACCGCGGCGGGACGGGTCGGGTTCTTCCTGCCGCCCGAGCCGTCGGGGGGCTGGGTCGGCGCCGGCGTGCGGTACGCGACCAAGGGGTCCTGGGTTGCGGTACCGCCGCCGTACCGGCCCGCCCGCTACCTGGAGTGGCTGGTCCCGCCGGACGGCAGCGGAACGCTGCACGCGCCCGGCACCCTGGAGGCGGCGCTGCGGCAGGCCAATGGCACGCTGTCGGTCCTCGCGCCGCTGTGCGAGCGGTAGGCCCGGCTGATCAGGAGCCTTCGGATGCGGGCCGTCTGCGCAGCACCAAGCCGGCGAGAGCGACCCACAGGACGTCCGGTTCGGCAGGCACGGTTCGTCCCTGGGCCCCCCACTCCGCGACGAGTTGGGCGTAGATCGGCTCACAGGTCCGGTCCACCGGGACCCTGCGGATCGTCCGATCCCTGCGGTCCGTGGGGTCCGCGCGGTCGATGACGTTCATGCCGGGGCAACGCCCGGGGCACGCCGTCGGCACGCCCCGACCCGCCCGCTCACCGGGTCGGGTGACCACACCCCTCGAACGGGGCGTTCCGCCCGTCCGACAAACATCCCGCAGCAGGCGGCAGGGCGTCCAGGACCGACAGGCGCCGCGGGATGAGCGCTCCTATCCTGAGGAGACAGGGCCGACGTCCCGCCCACCGCACGTCCGGCTCTCACGTGCTTGGAGTCAACCCATGCCGCAATCGTCCGCACGCCTGCGCAGGGGGGCAACGGTCGCCGCCATGGTGGGGACGCTGATGGTGCCGCTCGCCGGCGCCCCCGCGGGGGCGGGACCGGCCCCCGCACCCGCCGCGTTCGCCGCCGACCCGCCCGGCCCCTCGCCTTCCCCCTCCACTTCGTCGGACGTCCGCGCCCTTTCCCCGGAGGTGGCCCGCCAACTCGACTCCGCCGTGCAACAGGTGATGCGCACGGCGAACGTGCCCGGCGTGACGGTCGGCATCTGGACGCCCGACCGCGGAAGTTACATCAGCTCGTTCGGTGTCGCCGACAAGCGCAATGACCGGCGGATGGCGTCGGACCTGTACATGCGGATCGGCAGCGAGACCAAGACCTTCACGGTGACGGCGCTGCTGCAGCTGGTGGACCAGGGCAAGGTCGGCCTGGACGATCCGATCGGCAAGTACGTCGACGGGGTGCCGAACGGGGACAGGATCACGCTGCGGGAGCTAGCCGGGATGCGGAGCGGGCTGTTCAACTACTCCGAGGACGACGACTTCTTCAAGGCGCTCACGTCGGATCCGCAACGCAGCTTCACGCCCCAGCAGTTGCTCGACTACTCCTTCAGGCATCCGGTGCTCTTCCCGCCGGGGCAGAAGTTCTCCTACTCCAACACCAACCTCATCCTGCTCGGCCTGGTCGTAGAGCAGCAGAGCGGGCAGCAGCTCGGTGACTACATCCACCGGCACATCCTCGACCCCGCCGGTATGCAGGACACCCTGTTCCCGAGCGGTGCGGAGTTCCCCGCCCCCCACGCGCAGGGCTACACGGACCAGACGGCCGACGGCAAGGTCGCGGACACGGCCGACTGGAACCCGTCCTGGGGGTGGGCGGCCGGCGCGATGATCTCGAAGCAGGAGGACCTGCGGGTGTGGGCACGCACGGTGGCGACCGGCGAGTTCCCCGACGGCACCCGGATGGTCAGCCCGGCGACGCAGAAGCAGCGGCTGATCACACCGGCGACGCCGATCCCGGGCGCCGGATACGGCCTCGGCATCTTCAACGTGCAGGGCTGGATCGGCCACAACGGCTCCCTGCCGGGCTACGAGTCCCTGACCGTCTACCTCCCGTCGGCGCGGGCGACCCTGGTGGTGCTGCTCAACACCGACATCGATCACGACGGCCAGGAACCGAGCACGTTGTTCGGCGAGGCGGTCACGAAGATCATCTCTCCGAACCACGTCTTCAACCTGCCGGCCCAGCCCGCGGCCAGGTGAGGTCGCGTACAGGACGGGTTCCGGTCGAGTCGAGGACGCGCTGTTCGCAGCCGGCCGACGGCGGTGTGTACTGGACGGTGACCGCCTCGCGAGAGCCGACCAGGCAGGAGAGCCGTGGTGACCGTCTCCGACCGCATCCCGCTCGACCCGTTCGGTACCGACGTCGCTGCGGAGAGCGCCCGGCTGCGGGCCCTCGGCCCGGTCGTCCCCGTGGAGCTGCCCGGTGGCATCCCCGCCTGGGCGCCGACGGGGCACGACGTCCTCAGAGAACTGATCCTCGATCCTCTGGTGAGCAAGGACGCGCGCCGGCACTGGCGGCTGTGGCCGCAGACCGGTGAGCAACCCACCTGGAGCTGGATCCTGAACTGGGTGGGCGTGGTCAACATGCTCTCCACCTACGGCCCCGACCACACCAGACTGCGCAAACTGGTGGCGCCGAGCTTCACCCACCGCCGCACCGAGGCGCTGCGCCCGCGCGTCGCGGCCATCACCGCCGGCCTGCTGGACGCGCTGGCGGACGAGGGCGCCGACGGTCGCGTGGTCGACCTGCGGGCCGGGCTCGCCCACCCGCTTCCCATGCGGATGATCTGCGAACTGCTGGGCGCACCCGAGGAGTTGCGCTCGGACGCCGCTCGCCTCATCGCCGACATCATGGACACCTCCGACCCGAGCCCCGAGCACGCCGCGTCCGTGCAGGAGCGGATCGGCACGGTACTGGGGGCACTGCTCGCGCACCGGCGGAAGGATCCGGGCGACGATCTCACCACGGAGCTGATCCGGGTCCGGGACGAGGACGGCGGCCGGCTCTCCGACGAGGAACTGCTGCACACGCTGTTGCTGGTGGTCGGCGCCGGGTTCGAGACCACGGTCAATCTCATCGGCAACGCCGTTGTGGCCCTGCTGACGCATCCGGCGCAGCTGGCCGCGGTGCGCTCCGCAGAGGTCGGCTGGGAGGCGGTGGTGGAGGAGACGCTGCGGGTGCATCCGTCGATCGCCGCGCTGCCGCTCAGGTTCGCGGTGGCGGACCTGAAGGTCGGGGAGGTGACGATCCCGGCCGGGGACGCGATCATCACGACGTACGCGGCGGCGGGCCTGGACCCTGATCAGTACGGGTCGGACGCGGCGGGTTTCGACGCGGCGCGCGGCGCCGACGACCATCTGGCGTTCGGGGTGGGCGTGCACCGCTGCATCGGCGCTCCGCTGGCCCGCATGGAGGCGCTGACGGCGCTGCCCGCGCTGTTCGACCGCTTCCCGGGACTGCGCCTGGCCGTCGGCACGGACGAGCTGCGGCACGTGCCCTCGTTCATCGCCCACGGCTGGCAGGAGGTGCCGGTCCGGCTGGGTATGTGAGAAACGGGCGGGGCTCCGACCGGTCCCCCGTTCCGGTCGTGCCCCGCGCCTGCTGAACTTACGTGCGGGGCCCGGCCCTGGGTATCGCGCCGGTGCCCTTTCCTGACCGGCGAGGACTCAGTCGTGCACAGGTGAGTCCGGTTGAGCCCGGTTCGCCCCGCCGAGGGCGGGTGTGGCGAGGGCACCGGTGGCCAGATGGGCGAGGACGACCTCGTACAGGTCGCTGCCCATGGCCAGCAGTTGGCGTTCCAGGACCGGTTCGGCGGCCCGGACGTGGTCGCGCACGGTCTGGGCGTGGACGCCCAGGTCCCGGGCCGTGCGTTCGGCGTTCGAGTCCGCGGCGATCCAGGCGCGCAGGGTGCCGCGCAGATCACGGCCGTCTCCGTCGAGGCGGCCCAGGAGGTCCTGGGCCCAGGTGCGCAGCGCGGTCGAGGCGAGCATGTCGCCGAGGTGCACGGGGGCCGACGCGTGCGGGGCCGTGCCGTCGGGGTCGTACGGCCCCTGCACCGCCTCGGTGTTGAGCGCGAGATGGGCGGCGGCACGGGTGGTGAGGTGGGAGAGGTCGGTGCCGAGCAGCGTCTCGACGCGGTCCATGCGGGCGCGGACGGTGTTGCGGCTGACACCGAGGACCTTGGCCGCGTTGACTGCGGTGAACTCCAGGCCCAGCCGGGTGGTGGCGAGCAGTTCGCCGCGGATGTGGTGCGGCAGTATGTCGAGGGGGCGCAGCACCCCGGCGGACCAGGCGCGCAGCGCGGCGGGGTCCATGAGCCGTTCGGGGTGGGTGCGTTCGGCGTAGACGGCCGTCTGGTCCGGGTGGAAGCGGGCGACGGCGAGGGCGCTGATGGCCTGCCCGTAGGCGGTGGCGGTCCGGGCCAGGCGCTGGCGCAGGCTGCCGCCGAGGAAGGTGCCCGGCCGCCCGTCGACGAGGGAGCGCAGCCGGTCCCCCGCCGCCGGCCGGGGACTGACGACGATGACGTGCCCGTCCATCGCGGGACAGCGCACGACGAGCGCGTGACCCTCGGTGGCGTCCGCGCATGCCTCGGCGAGTGTGTCCCGCTCGGCGGGCGCACCCTCGACGACATACACGCGGGCGGTGTCCTCCTCCAGCAGGCCCGGCCACAGGCCTGCCGCGACCCGGCGGGCGGAGACGGTGTCCTCCACCATCAGCAGCTGCAGGATGGCCAGCCGCAGGTCGGCCGTGGCCCGGCGCAGCCGGCGCCCGGCGTCCGTCAGCTTCCTCTCCCTCAGGAGCAGTTCGAGCACGCAGGCGGTGCGGTTCACGATGTCGGCGGCGCGCCGGTCGAAGGGCTCCGGGCGGGCCACCGCCAGCACCGCTCCCGCCGCCGGACCCTGTTCGGGATGCCGGATCCCGACCATGCGGACATGGCGTTCGCCGTCCTCCAGGGCGGCCGCGGAGATCCTGCCGGTGACCAGATCGGCGAGCACGGCGGCGTCGAGCGGCAGCCACTCACCGGCGAGGAGGCCGCCGGTCCCGTCCTGGAGGCAGACGGTCGCCCCGACGGCCCGCCCGAGCCAGGTGACCACCCGGCGTGGTTCTCGGCCGGCGGGACGCAGATGATCGAGCAGTTGCTCCGCCCAGGCCGCGTCGGTGCCGTGCGGCTGCTGGGCGTAGGGGCCCCCATCGGCTCGACCGGCCACGTCGCCCTTCTCCTCGTCGTCGGGTTGACCTCGGCTTTCGAACGTGGACGTTACCCCAGGCGCGGCTCAGCCAGTCCTGAGCGGTGAAAGGCGCGACTCCGCAGGCGGTCACGGTGGGGACCGCCGACCGGGAGAGGGCGGAGGCGACGGACGCTTTCGGCCACGGCGAGGCCGGCAGACAGGCGCTGGTCACCCTGCCCGGAGAAGGTGGCGCCTGCAACTCCGCGGAAGCGGCGGCTCACGGCCGATCCCGGGTGATCGGTGATCGCGCCGCCGGGCGACGGCGGGTGAGCGCTGCCGCCGGGCGGAGCGCGGTGGCCGTGTCGGTGGGTGCGCGCGTACCTCGGCCGGGCGCCGCCGGGCGACCGGCGCGCGCTGCCGGCGCGCGATCCGCTTGTCGGCGCTGTCCGTCCGGCGCTCCACCAGGACCGCTCCCGTGAGCTGGGAGATCGGTGCGCTGCCGTTGTCGGGCTTCGTCAGCAGGTCGCCGCGGTCTCGCGGACCGGGACGCCCCCGTGCTCGGCGAGGTGCCGCGGCAGATGGAGGTCGCCCCGGGACTTCGGGGTGGGCGAAGTCGCGGTCGGCCGGGCGGTCCAGGGCCCAGTGCGGCGCGGCCGGTCGGTCGACGAGCCCCGAGGCGACGCGCCGCACACTCCGTCGGCATCACGCAGGGCGCGCAGCTGCGCGCGCGGCACCCGGCGAAGGCATAAGCTCGGCGGATGGCGAAGTACTTCGACGTGCACTCCGAGAACCCGCAGCCGCGCAGCATCGGTCAGGTCGCCGACGCGGTGCGGTCGGGTGCGCTCATCGCATATCCGACCGACTCCTGCTACGCGCTGGGCTGCCGCCTGGGCAGCCGGGACGGGATGGACCGGATCCGCTCGATCCGCCATCTGGACGACCGGCACCACTTCACGCTGATGTGCCGGGACTTCGCGCAGCTCGGCCAGTTCGTGCACGTCGACAATGACGTGTTCCGGGCTATCAAGGCCTCGACTCCCGGCAGCTACACCTTCATCCTTCCGGCCACCCGTGAGGTGCCCCGCACGCTGATGCACCCCAAGAAGAAGACCGTGGGGGTACGCATCCCCGACCATGTGGTCACCCAGGCCCTGCTGGCCGAGCTGGGCGAACCCCTGCTGTCCAGCACGCTCCTGCTGCCGGACGAGGAGGAGCCGATGACCCAGGGCTGGGAGATCAAGGACCGGCTCGACAACGCGGTGGACGCGGTCGTCGACTCCGGGGACTGCGGCACCGAGCCGACCACGGTCGTGGACTTCTCCGGAGGCGAAGCGGAGATCGTGCGCAGGGGCGCCGGGGACACCTCGCGTTTCGAATGAACGCGTGGCCGACGCCGCCGCGTGGATCTTGCGTGGCAGCATGAGGCGTGCTCGGGGCACCGAGGGGCACGTGTGCCCCGCCGCGCACTCCTCAGGAGGCTTCGCACCATGACCGCCGTACAGGGCTCAGCCGTCGACATCCCGACCGGGGACGGCGTCGCCGACTCCTACGTCGCCCACCCCGGTGACGGGCAGCCGCATCCGGGGGTCCTCTTCTACCAGGACGCCTACGGCCTGCGGCCGCAGCTGCGGGCGATGGCCGACCGGATCGCCGGCGCCGGATACACGGTCCTGGTGCCCAACGTGTTCTACCGGCGCGGCCGGGCTCCGGTCGTGGAGCTGCCGGAGTTCATCGACCCGGCGGCCGATCCGACGATCTGGGAGCGGATCGGCCCGGTCGTGGTGTCGCTCACCCCGGACCAGACCCGGCGTGACGCGGACGCCTATCTGGGCTGGCTCGCCGACAGCCCGCTGGTCGCCGACGGCCCAGTGGCACTGACCGGCTACTGCATGGGTGCCCGGCTGGCCCTGCGGACGGCGGCCACGCATCCGGACCGGGTCGCGGCGGCGGCCGGTTTCCACGGCGGACGGCTGGCCGACGACGCCCCCGACAGCCCGCACCGTGGCGCCGGGCGCATCACCGCCGAGCTGTACTTCGGACACGCCGACCAGGACCCGTCGCTGCCCGAGGGGCAGATCCGGCGGCTGGAGGAAGCCTTGACGGCCGCCGGCGTGCGGCACACCTGCGAGGTCTATCCGGGCGCTTCGCACGGCTACACGCAGGCGGACACCGCTGCCTACGACCGGGCCGGCGACGAACGCCACTGGGCCGCGCTCCTGGACCTGCTCATGCGCACTTTCTGACACCGGGCCGAGGCGTCCGCCGCCGGGCGGACGCCACCGGATCCCGTCCTCCTCATTGACATGCACGCACCCGACCGCAACGCTGAGAGCGCTCTCAAACAGGTACGGACCAATGTCCGTACGACCCCGACCCCACACGGAGGTGGAGAGTGCTCCCCAGCATCACGCGCCCGGCGCTGCCCCTGGCGGCCGCGGCGGCGCTGGTCGGCGGCCTGCTCGCGCTGGCCACACCGGACCGCGCCGGCGCCGCCGTGCCGGACACCATCCCGCTGAAGATCACCAACAACTCGGGCCGATCCGAACCTGTGTACGTCTACGACCTCGGCACCCAGCTGTCCTCGGGACAGCAGGGCTGGGCGGACGCGAACGGCACCTTCCACGCCTGGCCGGCGGGCGGCAACCCGCCGACTCCCGCGCCGGACGCTGCGATCGCCGGCCCGGCCCCGGGACAGTCCAAGACGATCCGGATACCGAAGTTCTCCGGCCGGATCTATTTCTCCTACGGCCAGAAACTCGACTTCAGGCTGACCACGGGCGGACTGGTGCAGCCGGCCGTGCAGAACCCGTCCGACCCCAACCGCAACATCCTGTTCAACTGGTCGGAGTACACGCTGAACGACTCCGGGCTGTGGCTCAACAGCACCCAGGTGGACATGTTCTCGGCACCGTACGCGGTCGGCGTGCAGCGGGCCGACGGCAGCGTGAGCAGCACCGGGCACCTGAAGTCCGGTGGCTACACCGGCTTCTTCGACGCGCTGCGCCGGCAGCCGGGCGGCTGGGCCGGCCTGGTCCAGACGCGCCCCGACGGCACCGTACTGCGTGCGCTGTCCCCGCTGTACGGCGTGGAGACCGGGGCCCTGCCGGCGAACGTGATGGACGACTACGTCAACCGGGTCTGGCAGAAGTACGCGACGTCGACGCTGACCGTCACGCCCTTCACCGACCAGCCGAACACCAAGTACTACGGCCGGGTCTCGGGCAACGTCATGAACTTCACCAACTCCTCCGGCGCGGTCGTCACCAGCTTCCAGAAGCCGGACGCGGACAGCGTCTTCGGCTGCCACAAGCTGCTGGACGCGCCCAACGACACCGTGCGCGGGCCGATCTCCCGTACGCTGTGCGCCGGCTTCAACCGCTCGACGCTGCTGGTCAACCCCAACCAGCCGGACACCTCGGCGGCGAACTTCTATCAGGACACGGTGACCAACCACTACGCGCGCTCGATCCACGCGCAGATGGCCGACGGCAAGGCGTACGCCTTCGCCTTCGACGACGTCGGCAACCACGAGTCGCTGGTCCATGACGGCGGCCCGCAGCAGGCGTATCTGACCCTGGATCCGCTCGGCTGACATGAAGCGGTCCCGCACCCGGACGGCTTCCGGGTGCGGGACCGCGACGGGTGGGTCAGCTGGTCGTCAGGGCGGTGTCGTCCACGACGAAGCTGGTCTGGAGCGAGTAGTCCTCGACCCCGTTGAACTTCAGCGTGACCGTCGAGCCCGCCAGCGAGGACAGGTCGAAGGACTTCTGGCTGTAGCCGGAGGCCTTGTTGAGGTTCGAGTAGGTGGCCAGGGTCTTCGAGCCGGCGGTCACCGTCAGCTTGTCGTACTGGGTGCTGCTGGTGGTCTCGGCGGTGTCGATGTGCAGGTAGAAGGTCAGGGTCGCCTTGCAGCCCGCGGGGATCGTCACCGACTGGGACAGCGTGTCGGTGTGCGAGGAGCCGTAGCCGTCGAGCCAGGCCTTGTAGGAACCGCTGTGGGACGCCTCACCGCTGTCGGTGGTGATGACGCCGCTGGTCGCCGTCCAGCCGGTGCCGCCCGACTCGAAGCCGGGGTTGCTGAGCAACTGGGTCGACGAGCAGCCGCCGCCGGTGGAGTTGACCGTCCAGCCGAAGGTCGCGGTGCCGGTCGCGCCGGTGGAGTCGGTCACCGTGACCGTGGTGTTCGAGGTGCCCGCGGTGGTGGGTGTGCCGGAGATCAGACCGGTCGAGCTGTTGATCGACAGGCCGGCCGGCAGACCGGAGGCACTGTAGGTGAGCGCGCCGCTGTTGGTGCTGCTCGCCTGGATCTGCAGACTGACCGCCGTGCCGACGGTGGCGGTCTGGCTGCCCGGGTTGGTGACCGTCACTCCGCTGCTGGGCGGGTTGATGTGGCCGCCGACGTTGATGCCGGCGAAGGCGTTGCCCACTCCGGCGTACTGGGTGGAGTTGGCGCCGTAGAGCGCGGCCGCCGCGTTGAGGGCTGCGGTGCGTGCGGCGGCGTAGTTGGTGCTCGACGTCATGTACGAGGTCAGCGCCTTGTACCAGATCTGCAGGGCGGCGGCCCGGCCGATGCCGGTGACCGCGACACCGTCCGCGGTCGGGCTGTTGTAGGTGACGCCGTTGATGACCTTGGTGCCGCTGCCCTCGGAGAGCAGGTAGAACATGTGGTTGGCGGGGCCCGAGGAGTAGTGCACGTCCAGGTCGCCGACGCCGTTGTACCAGCTGTCGGCGGATCCGCCGTCCTTGCTCGGCTTGTCCATGTAGCGCAGCGGCGAGCCGTCGCCGTTGATGTCGATCTTCTCGCCGATGAGGTAGTCGCCGACGTCCGAGCTGTTGTTGGCGTAGAACTCGACACCCGCCGTGCCGAAGATGTCGGAGGTCGCCTCGTTCAGGCCGCCGGACTCGTCGCTGTATTCGAGACCGGCGGTGTTGGAGGTGACGCCGTGGGTCATCTCGTGGCCGGCGACGTCCAGCGAGGTCAGGGCGTGGGTGTTGCCCGAGCCGTCACCGTAGGTCATGCAGAAGCAGTCGTCGTCCCAGAAGGCGTTGACGTATCCGCTGCTGTAGTGGACGCGCGAGTAGGCGGCCACGCCGTCGTTCTTGATGCCGCTGCGACCGAAGGTGGACTTGTAGAAGTCCCAGGTCTCCTGCGCGCCGTAGGCGGCGTCGGCACCCGCGGTCTGGGTGTTGGAACCCGTCCCGTCGCCCCAGACGTCGTCCGCGTCGGTCATCAGCGTGCCGGTGCCCGAGGTACCCCGGTTCAGGCTGTAGGTCTTGTGGCCGCCGCGCGTGGTGTCGTACAGCTGGTACGTCGAACCGGACAGCGTGGTGCCAAGAGTGACCGTGCCGCTGTACTGGGTGTTGCCGGTACCCGTCTTGATCGCCTGGAAGCGGTGCAGTTCCTTGCCGGTGGTGGCGTCGGTGATGACGTGGAGCTGGCTGGGCGTCCCGTCGTCCTGGAAGCCGCCGATCACCGTCTCCCAGGCGAGCTTCGGGGTCCCGGTGCCGGCCCAGATCACCTTGCGGGCACTGTCGGCGGTGGCCTTCTTCGCGTCGAGGGACTTGGCGGCCTTGAGCGCCTTGGTCTCGGCGGCGGACTTGGTGAACGTCGCGGCGGTGGAAGCGACCTTGATCCGGTGCTTGTTGTTGTAGGTCGTGCTCACGGTGCCCGCGGCCAGCGAGGCGGGCGGGGTGTGCACGACGAGGTCACCGCCGAGGACCGGGAGGCCCGCGTAGGTGCGCTCGTAACGGGTGTGCACGGTGCCGTCGTTGTCCTTGACGACGTCCTTGACGACCAGCTTCTCCTGCGAACCGAGCCCGAGCGTGCGGGCGGTCGCGGAGGTCTTCTGCCGTGCACTCTTGATCAGCGCGGAGTGCTGGGCGGGGCTGAGTTTCGCCTCCAGGCCTCCGGTACGGAGGGTGCTGGGCTTGGCGCCTTCGGGCTTGGCGGTCGCGGGGACCGACTGGATACCGACGGCGAGAAAGGCGGCGGTGGAGACCAGTGCGGCTCCGACCGTTGCCCGTCTGTGGGGAAGACGTCTCACTCGTACTCCTCCTGCTGCGGCCGCCGGGTCGCGGCCGGTGACAGACCGGGCAGACGGGTTTGCTGCCCGGGACGAGCTGAGCTGTGCGGGGACCGTGATCTGTGAACACACCATGGAGGTTCCGTGTGCTGGGGGAGGATTTCAGCTTTGTCCCGCACATGTCAGCCATGTCGGGGGCAATCGAGGGTTTTCCCTATGCGGACGGATCGGCCAGGGACGCCCCGGGCGGTTCGGCGTCCAAGTGCTGTGGCATGAAGTGGACTTGATGAATCATCAAGTTCGCCGGTGACGACGGCGCGGCGGACCGCGCCGACCGGCAGCTGCCGGGACTCGGCCTCGGGACTCGACCTCGTAACGCAGCTTCGGAACTCGGCTTCGGGACTCGGCTTCGCAAGTCGGCTTCGACGCCGACCACATGCTCGGACGCCTCCAGATCCCTCCGCTCCCCCACAACGCAGACCGGATCGCACCCGAGGCCCCGGACGCCGCCGTCGCCCGCACCACCGGAGGCCCCTGCAGACCGCGACGCTCCCCGATATCGGCAACTGCGGCGGCCAGAAGCTGCGGACTGTGACTCCGGGAAGGAGGCGGCAGACCCTGGACAGGCTCCCGGCATGGACGTCCGAGTAGAGATCGTCCGGGAGGCGAGTCAGAGGCCCGTCGACGCTTTCCGCAGGTTGTTTCCGCAGCTGTCTTCGACCGCCAGGCCTCTGGACCACGACGCCATCCTTCGGGCTGGGGTCATGCCGTGGCGTTCTCAGGGCTGATCCCGAGAGGTTACCGAGGGGTGCCCGCGACAGCCATGGGCGGAGTCGGGTGTGGGTCGGCAGACGCCGCATGGGCGCGGATACGGCCGTCGCCGCCGCCCGAGTGCCGCCGGAGTGATGAGGCTCTTTGAATCCGGCTCTGTGCGCGGTTGCGTGCTCGGGCGACGCCGCGTCCCCCGCCACTTCAGTAGGCTGGCCGAGTCACTGATCACGGCATTGAGTTCCCCGCTTTTCGGCTGCACGTCGTGCCGGCGGTTCTCGCTCTGGCGAGTCCCTCATGGCAACGCGAAGTGTGGCTGCGGCCGGACGAGTTCGAGAACCTGGACTACGTGGTCCACGTGCTGTTCGACGATTTCTGCAACGCTGACGACCCCGCTCCATGGCTGGGCAAGAGCCTACGGACCGAGGAGGAAGTCGCACTCATGGAGGAGTTGGGCACGGTCTACTCGGCTGTGCAGCAGTCCGTGGGTCGCGACGCCCGGGATGAGGCCTATCTCGATGCTCCTGGGTGGGGCGCCGTGATCACCAAGGCGGCCAGCCTGGCCCAGGTGATGGTGACCAATGACCTCCAGGCTGCGGCTCTCCTGCATGAACAACGTCAGGGCTCCTGACGACCAAGGCTGTGCTGCAGAGGTATCGACGCCGAGACCCCTCGCACCCCTGGGCCTCCCCTTGGTTCTTCGGGTCTTCCCCGCCGGCATCACAGGCAACGCCGGTGGGCATCCACACGCTGCCGCAGGCCATACCGCCGCCACCCCTCAGCCGGATCCCCCCTGCCCGTCCCATCGAGCGTCCGGCGGGCCAGACGCCGCACGATGGCCGGTACGGAGAGGCCAGCCACTTCTCCGCCGCGTAACCGCACGGCTTCGCGGCACCGGCCATCGCCTTCTCCTGAACCCTCCCGCGGCTTACCTGTGCCGCGATCGGCAGCGCAGGGTGCTGGGCCGGTGTGACGCTATTGCGCCTTCGCAAGCCACTCGTCGAAGGTGGTTGGCGCGATGCGGGCGCCCTCGCCCGGCAGGAGAACGTCGCCGGCCATCTCCACACCCAGCAGCGATTGCCAGGTCGGCACGAGCTTGACCGCATGTCCGTGCGCGTCGTTGGTGCGCCGGGCCATGTCCACCAGGTCCTGCGGCTCGGGGCCGGCGACATCGCGGTAGCGCCCCTGGGGTGTGCCCGTGGCGATCTCGGCGAGGATGTCGGCCACGTCCTCGGGCGCGATCGGCTGGACGAGCAGCGGTGGGATCGTTGCGGCGCCGTCCTGTTCGGTCCAGCTCGTCACCGTCGCGGCGAAGTCGTGGAACTGAGTCACAGGAACGATCGTCCACGGCACCGGGCCTTCGGTCACGAGGCGCTCCTGCTCACGCTTTCCGGCGTAGTGTGCGTTGCCTTCAATACGATCAACGCCGACGATCGAGAGCAGCACGTGGTGACGGACACCGGCCCGCTCCCCGGCGGCGAGCAGGTTCCGGGTGACGGTGCCGAAGTACGCGACCGCGTCGTCTCGATCAGCTGCCTCGTAGCTCGTGGTGTCCAGGACGGCGTCGGCGCCGGTCAGGGCGGCGCCGAGGCCGTCCCCGGTGATCAGGTCCACGCCGAGTGAGCGGCTGATGCGCACGACTTCGTGTCCGGCCTGTTCCAGGGCGGCGACGGTGCGGGCCCCGATGTTCCCGGTTGCTCCGGCGACGGCGATGCGCATGGTGTTCTCTCCTCTGTCACTCGGGCTGCCACTCATCTATCCCGATGTCGGCATCCGTGGGGTGGGCGGCCACGGGTGCGGGGCTCCCTCAGCGTCGCCCTCAGCGGTCGCGATCGCATCCCGTGCCTGCAGGGAGTGCGCCAACGCGAGCAGGCCGGCCGGCCGGAGGCGGCCGAGCAGGCGGCCCGGCAGGCGCCGGCCAGTCAGCGTTCCGGGGTCCTGCACCGCTTGGCGCAGGACCGTGCGGGCGAGCAGGTCATGCCGTTGTTTCGGCGTGCCTACGAGGAGGCCCTGGTGTGGGCGCCGGGTCTGCTTGCCGCACGCCTGGAAGCCTGAGGCGGGTGAAGTGCTGCCGGATGAAGATCCTCGAGGAGAGCACGGCGCTTCGAGACCGGCTCACTGCGCGGCGGCAGCCGCGTGTGCCGGCCGTGGTCACCCGAGAGCGTTCCAGAACGCGCAGTGGTGGCGCGGCTGCGCCGTGCGGGTGGGGACGATGTGGTCCGGCGCCAGGGACAGGACGGTCTGCCGGGGCCAGTGCGGTGACGATGGGCCGTTCGGGTCGGCGGTGCGGGCGAAGCGGGTCCAGTAGTCGATCATGGTGTCGGCCAGCCGGTGCTGTGCCGCGGTCAGGTCGCGGGGGCGGCCGCCCAGGTCGAACAGGTAGGGCAGTTCGCTCGCGTGTGGTGCGCCGAGCGGGAACGGCGGCGTGCCCGAGGTGAGCGGCGGGGCGTGCTCGTCGGCGAACTCGTAGCGCCAGACGGGCACATGGGCGGCGAGCAGGCCGTCGGTGCGGGCCGTAGGGCAGGCGAAGTCCGCGTCCCCGATGACCGCGCCGAACACCGGGCCGCCCTCGGTGCGGTGCACCGGGTACTCGCGGACGATCGCCTTCGCCTGTCCCGGGGCGGGGAAGAAGGTGGCCACGACGTCGGGCCAGGTGTCGGGAGTGATGGGATGGCCGGCCTGGACGATTCCGGCGGCCCAGCCGTTGCCTTCGTCGTGGTTGTGGCCGATGAGCACGGGAACGTGGTGGAAGCGGCCGGCGACGATCGCCGCCGCGGGGTCGGTGGGCAGCAACGGGGTGGTGTGAGCGGGCTGTTGGTCGGTGTCCTGGGCCGCGAGCAGACGGGAGACGTCGACCCGCCGCAGGCAGGCCGGCACGTCGCGGGCGGAGCCGCAGCCGACCTTGACCGCGAGGTCCGCACCCGTGGCGCGCGCGGTGGACAGGGGGACGGAGGACGGGGCGAAAGGCCGGTCGGGGCGGCCTGTGCACGGGCCGCTCTCGATGATCGCCCGGTCGAAGAGCCCCGCGGCGGCGGGTGAGGCGAGCTGCGCGCAGACGCTGTAGCCGCCCGCCGACTCGCCGGCCAGCGTCACGTTGTGCGCGTCGCCGCCGAAGGCGCCGATCTCGGCGCGGATCCAGCGCAGCGCCGCCTGCTGGTCGGCCAGGCCGAAGGTGCCGGAGCCGGGCAGCCCGCTGTGCGCGAGGAAACCGAGGGCCCCGAGGCGGTAGTTGACGGTGACGACCACGACGTCGCCGCGGGTGGCCATGCGATGGGCGTCGTACGAGTCGCCCGCTCCGGTGGTGAAGCCGCCGCCGTGCAGCCACACGATCACCGGCCGGGGGTGTGCCGGTCCTGCGCCGTCGGGCGTCGTGACGTTCAGGTGGAGACAGTCCTCGTCGGTGCTACCGCCGGGCACCTCGCCGGCCGGCTGCGGGCAGGCGTTCGCGGGCCGGGTCGCGTCCCGTACCCCGGACCAGGGGGCCGCACGGCGGGGCGGCGCCCAGCGCAGTCTGCCGACCGGGGGCGCCGCGTACGGGATGGCTTCGAAGGTGCGGTAGCCGTCGTGCGCGGCGCCCCGCACCGGTCCGTCGTGGGTGCGTACCGTCGTGACGGGGGCGGACCGGGCGGGCTCTGCCGGTGGCGCTGCACACCAGGCCGTCGCGAGGACGGTGGCCAGGGCGCAGCCCAGGGTGGTCAGGACGCGGTGCATGCTCATTCGTCCTTCCGTCCGGTCAGCTGCCGCCCATGCCGCCCCGCGCGGCGATCATGGTAGTCGGCAGCGCGCGTACAGCTTTCTCCAGGCCGGGCGCGAGGGCGGCCAGATTGCCCGTGCAGGTGTCGATACGGGCCCGGAAGGTCTTGTGGTCCCGCCGGGAGACGACCGAGCGGACACCGCCCGCCGCGGCCAGCGCCAGCAGTGCGGCGTCGGCTGCGGGGATCTCCTGCACGGGGCCGTCCCCGTGCAGCGCCGCGGACACGCGGGCGCGGAGTGCGCCGGGCACGGCGCGGTCCGTCATGGTCAGCCGCCGTGTGCCGAAGCGGGTGCGGGGCGCTTTCACGGTGAGGAGTCCCGCCGTGGCGAGCCGGTCCTCCACCTCCGTCAGGGTCCGCTTGCGGTGGCGGCGCATGAGGTGCTTCCAGCCGTGCCCGGCGGCGGCGTCGCGCAGAACGCCGTCCAGGACCAGATTGCCGGTCGGTTCCGTGCCGGACACGGTGACCGTGCCGCCGTCCTCCCCCAGCCGGCCGCGCAAAGCGAGGTCGACCAGGGCGGCGGCACGGAGCAGCAGCTGCGCCCGGGAACGGTCGTACGGGCCTTCGGCCGCCTCGTCGTGGGCGAGCAGATACATGAGGCAGGGCAGGTCGTCGATCACATCTCGACGCTATGTCCGGGTGCCCCGGCCACGGATCGGCCGCGGGAACGGGCCGGCACCGGGAACGCAGGAGGACTGCGGCCCGGCCTCCTCCCTGAGGAGGAGGCAATGCGGTCAGGGGTGGCGCGGCCGCACGAGGCCGTGGTCGTAGGCGACGACGACGGCCTGGACGCGGTCGCGCAGGTCCAGTTTGCGCAGTACCGCGGTGACATGGTTCTTGACGGTGGCCTCCGACAGGCGCAGCCGCTCGGCGATCTCCGCGTTCGACAGCGCCTGCCCGATCAGGGTGAGCACCTCCCGCTCGCGGCCGGAGAGGCCCTGCAGGGAGGGTGGCGGCGCCGGGTCGGGCGTGGTGCGCAGGAACCGGTCGAGGACACGGCTCAGCACGGCCGGCGCCAGCAGGGCGTCGCCACGCGCGGTGAGGCGGATCGCGTCGACGAGTTCGGCGGGGCGCATGTCCTTCAGCAGGAAACCGCTCGCTCCGGCCCGTAGGCCGGCGACCACGTGCGCGTCCAGGTCCCAGGTGGTCAGCACGAGCACCCGGGACCGGCTGCCGCACTCCGCGATCTGCCGGGTCGCCTCGATGCCGTCCACGACGGGCATGCGTACGTCCATCAGCACCACGTCGGGTTCCAGTTCCCGTGTCAGCCGGACCGCCTCCTGGCCGTCGGACGCCTCACCGACCACTTCGAGATCGTCCCGGGCGTCGATGATCATGCGGAATCCGGTACGGACCAGGGTCTGGTCGTCGGCCACCACCACGCGCACGGTCATGACGCGCGCTCCACCGGCAGCTGCGCCGCCACCTCGAACCCGCCTCCGGGCAGCGGACCGGCGCGCAGGCTGCCGCCCACGAGCCGTGCGCGCTCCTTCATCCCCACCAGTCCGCGTCCCGCTCCCGCCGCGGCCGGCCGGCCCTGCGACGTATCCCCGTTGTCGACCACCGTGACCTTCACGCATTCCCCTTCGGCCATCACGCGCACGGTCACCTCGTCGGCGCCGGGCGCGTGGCGCAGCGTGTTGGTGAGAGCCTCCTGGACGATCCGGTACGCCGCCAGGTCCACCGCGGCCGGCAGATCGTCGGTGGCGCCCTCGCGATGCACGTGTACGGTCATCCCGGTCGCACGCACGGTGTCGGCCAGCTCGTCGAGGCGCGCGAGAGAAGGCCCCGGCTCCCGCTGCCCCCCGGCCGGGTCCTCCTCCGCATCGAGCCGGAACGCACGGAGCAGCAGACGCAGTTCGCCGAGCGCCGAGCGGGCGCCCGTCTCGATGGCCCGCAGCGCCTGACGGGCCTGTTCGGGCCGTTGGGTGAACACATCGTCGGCGGCACCCGCCTGAATGACCATCACCGACAGGGTGTGCGCCACGACATCGTGCACCTCGCGCGCGATCCGCGCCCGCTCCTCCACCACGGCCCGGCGCATCTCCGCCCTCGTCCGTGCCTGCTGCGCCCTGCGCCACTGCCCCGAGGTCCACGCCAGGACCACCGTCAGCAGATAGACCGCCAGCCCCGCGGGACCGCCCGCCCCGAACGCCAGCGGCGCCGGCAGGCACATCGCCGCGAGCGCCCACAGCGACACCCGCCGCGGCCTGGTGGCCGACAGCACGCACAGCGCGACCTGCGCCGCGAGCAACGCCCCCGTCAAGGTCACCGCAGGCAGCAGCGCCCACACCGCGAGCCCCGCCACCGCGTTCCCGGCCAGTACGGCGACCGGGGCGCGCGTCTGCCACCTCAGGGCGCAGGCCTGCGCGAGGACCAGAGCCACGGCCACGGGCAGTCGTCGGCCGTGCTCCGCGCCGGCGACGAGCACCGAAGTGCCGAGGACAGCGAGCACCAGACCGGCCGACCCCCACCACAGCGCCCGGGCCAGCCGGGGCGACAGCTCGCCACGCGCCTCCCCGGCGAACGCGTCGTCCCACTGTCTGCTGCTGCGGTCCACCCCCCGACCCTATCCAGCGGCGCGTGGCGGTCTCTGCTCCACGATCCCCAGCGGCTTCGCGAGCGCCTCGCGCCGCGACACACGCACGCATCAGCTCCCGGGCGCGCGAGTCAGCAGCCCGTACACCAGGCGGCCACGGCCGCAGCAGCGGCCGCGCCGGTCCCCCCTCCGTCTCCAGCGCGGCGAGGGTTCCCCCTGGTTCTCCCCGAGGTCCTGCGCCCTCTGCCGGCTGGTGCGGGTTGCCGGCCGGCCAGATGGGCGCCGTCGGGGGCGGCCCCGAGCGAGCACAGGCGGGTGGCGGTACGGCCGCCACCCGGCACTGAAGGCAGCCTGTTCCGTACCCTGGCGGCATGCGCATGCGCCCCACCCTGAGCTGGACCCCTGCCGAGGACCTGCCGCCGGGCACCACGGATCTGGAGCCGGTCGCCGACGCTCTGAGCCGCGGCGGTGTGCTGGTGCTCAGCGGGGCGGGCCTCTCCACGGAGTCGGGCATCCCCGACTACCGGGGCGAGGGCGGGAGCCTGAGCCGGCACACCCCGATGACCTACCAGGACTTCACCGCCGGCGTCCACGCCCGGCGCCGGTACTGGGCTCGCAGCCATCTCGGCTGGCGCACCTTCGGCCGCGCCTGCCCCAACGCCGGGCACCTGGCCGTGGCCGCGTTCGAACGGCACGGCCTGCTCTCGGGAGTGATCACCCAGAACGTCGACGGGCTGCACCAGGCCGCCGGCAGCGAGGGCGTCATAGAACTCCACGGAGGCCTGGACCGGGTCGTCTGCCTTTCCTGCGGCGCCCTCAGCTCGCGCCGCGAACTCGCCCGGCGGCTGGAGGAGGGCAATCCGGGCTTCGAGCCGGCGGCCGCCGGAATCAACCCGGACGGTGACGCCGACCTCACCGACGAACAGGTCGGGGACTTCCGCGTGGCGCCCTGCACGGTCTGCGGCGGCATCCTCAAACCCGACGTGGTGTTCTTCGGCGAAGCCGTTCCGCCGCGGCGGGTCGATCACTGCCGCAAGCTGGTCCGCGAGGCGACCTCACTGCTTGTCCTGGGTTCCTCGCTGACAGTCATGTCCGGGCTCCGGTTCGTCCGCCAGGCCGCCCAGGCCGACAAACCGGTGCTGATCGTCAACCGGGACCCGACCCGAGGCGACCGCCACGCCCTCACCCGGGTCGCGCTCCCCCTGGGAACAGCTCTCACCACCGTGGCCGGCCGACTTGGCACCCCCCTCGACAGCCAGGCGGCAGCCTGTGTGAAGCCCTGACAGTGCAGTTAAAGGCCCGGTTTCCACCATGCCGACATCCGCCCGCCCGGCCACGGGGCTGAACTCGGCGAGGCGTTGCAGCTGTCCGGCCGGCAAGACCGCTCGGGCGAGACCCGTGCTCCCGCACGACTTCGCTGCGTCGGTTCAACCACACCGAGCGGTAGCCCGCGATGCCGAAATCGAACATCGGGTGATCCTGCCAGAGGCGCCTCCCGCTCTTCGGCGCCGCCCCAAGCCCAGGCGCCGGGGAGGCACGTCCCCGTAGTAGCCGGGCCGTCCGGGGCATCAGAAGCACGGCCGAACGATCGTCAGCCGTTGAAAGCCTTCTGCGGCTTCCGCACGAGTTTGACGACGACCCAGACGATCAAGCATCCCAGGACGAGCAGGAAGAGGATCGCCTGGTACAGGGGCATCTTCTTCTTTCCGGTGGACGAACTGCCGTCGCTGCTGCCGGAGGAGTAGCCGCCGCCGCTCGAACTCCTGTAACCGCCACGCGTCTTGCCGACGCCGCCACCACGGCCGCCCACCGTGCTGATACCCCCGCTGCTGCCACCACCCCGCTGCGACGACAGCGCGACGTACGAGCCGGGGTCACCCCCGCTTGGGCCGTGGCGGGCGCGATCCCGAACAGAGCGCCGGCCAGGAGGAGTACGGTTGCCACACGCATGAGTTTTCCCGGTGATGGCGGGTTGGAACGAAGGTGGCGCCAGGGCCGCGACGTTGCACCCCAGGGCATCGGTCGGTGCTGTCTGCGCTCCGGTTCCGGCTCACGTTCTGTCTGCACCGTGCGGCATTGCAGGTTCCAGTTCAGGTGGAAGACCGGCAGACCGGCACACCAGCACCGCTGCGACACCGCGTCAGGACCCGCCCTGCAGCCCGTGATCGACCGGTTGTTACGGTGCATCGCGTGTCTGACTCCTCACGCGATACCGCACAGGGCGCCGGCTGGGGCTCGGCCGAGCACGGCGCCTACCGTCAGCTCCTGCCCGCCCCCGTCGAGAAGATTTCGTGGCTGAACCCGAGGACCCTGTGGGCCGCCCGCAACGGGGTGCTGGCGTCGTGGTTCGGCGATCCGACGGGCCGTACCCGCAGCCGTCTGGTGGCCCGGCAGTCCGAGGCGGGGGCGAGGGCCGACAAGGTGGTCCGACGGGACGTGCCGGAACGGTTCTCCTTCATGGTCATCGGGGACACGGGTGAAGGGGACGACTCCCAGTACGCCGTGGTGCCGGGCTTTCTGAAGGTGGGTCAGGACACCGACTTCGCGGTGATCGCGAGCGATGTGATCTATCCGGTCGGCAGCGCGGACGACTACGGCACCAAGTTCTTCCGGCCGTACCAGGACTACCCGGCGCCGATATATGCGATACCGGGCAACCACGACTGGTACGAGGATCTGGGCGCGTTCATGCGCGTCTTCTGCGCCGACGCCTCGCCGCCCGTCCCCGAGCCCGCACCCCGGCCGCTCACCCGGGCCTGGTGGCGTGGCGTGCTCTGGCACCGGCCACGCCCGACTGACGGGCAACACCTCGCCGACGCACGGAAGTTGCGGTCGGCACCGGGGCAACAGGCCGTGCAGCCGGGGCCGTACTGGGCGATCGACGCCGGACCGGTGCGGATCGTCGGCATCGACACGGGACTGCTCGGCACGGTCGACGCCGAGCAGGGCGCGTGGCTGCGGGAAGTCTCCCGTGGGCCGAAGCCGAAGATCCTGATCACCGGTTCGCCGCTGTACGTGGACGGCGAGCACCATCCCTGCGCCATCGACGGCGGCGGCACCGTCGACGACATCGTCCGCGACCCGGAGCATCACTATGTGGCCGCGATCGGCGGCGACATCCACAACTACCAGCGCTACCCCGTCGACGTGGACGGCCGGACCGTCCAGTACGTGGTCTCGGGCGGTGGCGGCGCGTTCATGCATGCCACACACACCATCCCGCGGGTGTCGATCGCGAACGTCACCGAGCGGGACTTCCGCTGCTATCCGCTGCGCGGCGACTCGCTGGCCTTCTACAGCCGCCTCTACGGCCGCCGGCTGCGCCTGCGCCGCTTCTTCACTCTCACCGAGTCCGAGGCGACGGCCGTGGTCGCCGAACGGCTCGGCATCGAGCCGGGCCGCGCGCCCGGCCCGGACGCCCGGGTCACCCGGCGCACCCGTCTGGTCGCGAGCCTGCTGGGCACCGGCGGGCGGCCCGACCGCACCTCCCGGTTCCGGCTGCCCGTGCGCAAGATCTACACCCAGCTGTTCTCACCCGGCTCGGCCACCTACAGCCCACCGTTCTTCAAGTGCTTCCTGCGTCTGGACGTCACCCCGGAGGCGGTACGGCTGCGCTGCTTCGCCGCGACCGGAAATCGCGCCCAGGAACTCGATCCGCCGGTCGAGGACGAGGTCACCATCCCACTGAAGTGATCACACGGTTGTCACACTCACCTGCGAGAATCGGGGCAGAGCCGACGTACGACCGCTGGAGGAGCCGTGCCGTCCACTCCCCGCCCGCTGCGCAAGCTGGGCTTCCTCACGATCGGTCTGTTCGACGCGGCCGACCCGGGCCGGGGGCACGAGTCCACGCTGGAGATCATCGAGCTGGGCGAGCGGCTGGGCTTCGACAGCGCCTGGGTCCGCCACCGGCACCTGCAGAACGGGATCTCGTCCCCGGTCGCGGTGCTGGCGGCGGCCTCGCAGCGCACCCGCCGCATCGAGCTGGGTACGGCGGTGATCCCGCTGGGCTGGGAGAACCCGCTGCGCCTCGCGGAGGACCTGGCGACCGTGGACATCCTGTCCGGCGGCCGGCTGAACCCAGGCGTCAGTGTGGGTCCGCCGATGCACTACGAGCAGATCAGGGAGGCCCTGTACCCGGACACCGCGGACGCCGAGGACTTCAGCTATGAGCGGGTGCGGCGGCTGCTGGGCTTCGTGCGGGGCGAGCCGGTCACCGGCGTCAGCGGCGTGGAGGGCGTCGAGGGCACACGGCGGCAGCCGCATGTCGAGTCCACCTACGATGTCGTCCAGCCGCACTCCCCCGGGCTGGGCCATCGGCTGTGGTACGGCGGCGGCAGCCTCGGCTCGGCGCGCTGGGCGGGCGAGCACGGCATGAACTTCCTGACCAGCAGCGTGGTCAAGGCCGAGGATCCAGAGGGACCGGCGGACTTCGCGGAGATCCAGCTGTCCCACATCCGCGCGTTCCGCGCCCACCATCCCGACGGGGACGCGGCCCGGGTCTCCCAGGGCCTGGTGGTGATCCCCACGGACTCCGCGAGCCCCGAACAGCGGGCCAGGTACGCGGAGTACGCGGCGAAGCGTCTCCCGCGGACGGCCTCCCCGCAGGGTCCGGCGCGGCTTCTGTTCGCCCCCGACCTGGTCGGCACCTCCGGTGAACTCGCCGAGCGGCTGCACGCGCACGCCGCGTTCCGCGAGGTCGACGAGGTGGCGTTCGCGCTGCCGTTCACCTTCGAGCACGAGGACTACGTCCAGATCCTCACGGACTTGGCGACGAAGCTGGGCCCTGCCCTGGGGTGGCGGCCGGAAGGCTGATCCCGCCGGCCGCCAGGACCTGGATCCGGGCGGTTGGACGGGGTGAGGCTGTCGACGCCCGTGGGGAGCGGGCGTAGAGAGGGGGATTCATGAGTGAACAGCCGATGAGCGACCGCGAGATGTGGGCGAGCCTCGCCGGACTCGTGGGCATCATCGCGTTGGTGGTGTCGTTCTTCGTGGGCATACCGCTGTGGCTGACGCTTCCGGCAACGCTGGTGATGCTCGTCAGCATTACGATCGTCTGGGTCGAGCAGAAGAAGCGCGGATACCGCTAGGGCCGCTCGTCGGACTGCCGTCTGCCACGCGACGCCACGCGCGCAGTCAGGACGGCCCTGCCGGGCCGGGCGGTCGTGTTCGTACGACCGCCCGGCTCCCGGTCACCAGCGGCCCGGCTCGGTGCCGGTCACCGCCTCCGAGCGCCTGCCGTCCACGCCCGCCGGTACGTCACCCGCCAGCATCACCCGGTGCATGATCCGCGGGAAGTCCAGGTGGGCGTTGTCGCTGGGGGCCAGGTGGATGGTGGCCCGGTTGTCCCAGAAGGCGACGCTGCCGGGTTCCCAGCGGAAGCGAACCGTGTACTCGGGGCGCACCGCCTGCTCCAGCAACATCTCAAGCAGCGCCGCGCTCTCCGGGCGGGAGACGTCGGTGATCTGCTCCACGTAGTAGCCGTTGACGAACAACACCCGTTCCCCGGTCTCCGGGTGCACGCGGACCAGCGGGTGCACGGAGGCGACCTGGTGGTCCAGAAGATGACGGGTGTACCCGTCGTCGCCGGGCCGCGGCTGGTAGCCGACGCCGAGCCGGTGTTCGGCGCGCAGTCCGTCCACGAAGGCGCGGACCGGCGCCGACAGCCCGGCGTAGGCGGCTGCCAGGTTGGCCCAGGTGGTGTCGCCGCCGTACGGCGGGACGGTCTCGGCGCGCAGGACGGTCGCGGCCGGCGGGTCGACGCGGGCGCCGTGGTCGCAGTGCCAGCCGCGCAGCAGAGTGTGCCGGCGGCGCCGCAGCCACTCCTCGTGCTCCATGCCGAAGCGCCCGCCCAGCTCCAGGCGGTCGGCGGTGGTCTCCACCTCGGGGAATCCGGCCGGTGAGGCACTGCCGCGCCGGCCGAGCACGACCGGCCGGCCGAAGCGGCGGGCGAAGGCGACGTGCCCTGCGTGGTCGAGGTGCTGACCGCGGAAGAACACCACCTTCCAGCGCAGCACCGCGTCCCTGATCAGGGACACCACGGCGTCGTCGAGCGGTCCGGCCAGATCGACACCGGTGATCTCGGCGCCGATGTGCCCGGCCGTCGGCCGCACTTCGACGCCCTTGACCCGCTCCGTCTGCCAGGCCTGCTCGGCTGTGGCCCTGTCCGTCGTCATGCACGCTCCGAAAGTCGTCCGTACGGGTCTGTCGGAAATCGTGTCAGCCAGGGAGCGTCGCGGCGACAGAGTTGCCCCGGGCTCGGCCGTCGAACTCGAAGGAGACCGCGGTGTGCGGCACGTCGGCGAGTCGGGCGGCATCCCGTGAGGCAGGTCGTCCGCCTGCCCCGGTGTTCCGGTCCGTGCCGTCGCCCATGCCGTCGGCTGCCCTCGCCCCCACCTTTCCGGTTGATCACTGCTCGCCTCACCGCAGCCCTGAGCTCGGGTGGACGACACGGTCGGGTGCGGTCCGGGACAGGGCCGGTTGACCCGCTTCCGGGTGCGGACCGCGGCAGGTCACCGGACGATGAACTCCGCGCACCCGAAAGGAGAGGCAATGGACACGGTGGCCGCGGGTAACGGCGAGAGCGCGACCGACCGGTGACCGGCTCGAAGGCCGCCGACGACGTGAGCGGTCACCCGGCGCGCGTAGAAGTCCGCATCGCCGTCGTCATGTTCGCGCTGACCGTGACGGCGGCCTCCATCGACGCGATCATCTTTCTCGGTCTCGGGCGCGCGTTCGCCGCGATGGCCACCGGCAACGTCCTGTTCCTCGGGTTCGGGCTGGCGAAGGCTGGGACACCGACCGCCCGTCCCGCCGAGGCTCTGGCCGCGTTCACGTTCGGGGTCGCCACCGCCCACGTCGTCGTCGGGCGACTCCGCCGTCAAGGACGGCGCTGGCTCACGCGCTCCCTCGCCGTGGAGACGACGACGGTCCTGGTCGTAGGGCTGGTCGTCGTCGGCACGAGCGGGCGGCGAACGCCACCGGAGCACATCACCGTCCTCGCCGTCGTCCTGCTGGCGGCCGCCATGGGATGGCGCAACCGCGTGATGCTTCAGGCAGGCATCCCGGACATGCCCACGACCGTCATGCAGACCACCCTGGTCAAGGCACTCGTGGACGTCATGTCCTGGCGCCCGGCCGCTCCCCATGACCCGCTGCTGCCACGGGCACGACGTCTTGCCACCATCTCCGGTGTCTTCCTCGGCGCGGTCGCCGGCGCCTTGCTGCTGCACCTCGGTCCCGGCCCCGCCCTGCTGTGCGTCGCGGGTCTGTCGGCCTGTGTCACGGCCCTCTACTCCAGATCACCCCGCCTGCGTCCCCCGGACGCGGCGCAGACCGGCGGAAAACACTAGTCCCTGCTCCTGGACAGTGGTTCTCGACAGTGGCTACTGCTCCTCGACGCGCTCGTGCGGGGCGCCCGGCCGGGCTGCGGAGAGACTGCCGAGGATGTCGAGGAGCTCCGCGCTGCGGCTGCCGGGCTCGGCGTGGAAGACGACGAGGGTGAGTGCGTCGGTGCCGTCCACGGTGAGTTTGTTCGAGTGCAGGTCCAGGTCGCCGACCTGCGGGTGACTCAGATGGCTGATGCGGCCGCGCCGGGGCCGCACCTCGTGCCGCGCCCAGAGCATGCGGAAGCGTTCGCTGCGCAGGGACAGGCCGCCGACCAGGTCGCGCAGGTGCGGGTCGTCCGTGTCGGGCCCGGCGTAGACGCGCAGGGCGGCCACGCCCTCCTCGGTGAGGTCGTCCCAGTCCCGGCGCAGTGCGCGCTCGGCGGGGTCGAGGAAGACGGCCCGCAGCAGATTGACGCCAGGCGTGTAGTTCGGGGTGAGGGCCGTGGCGAGGGCGTTGGCGGCGAGGCAGTCGGTGTACCGGTTCTGGATGTAGGCGGGGTTGCGGGGCCAGCCGTCGATGAGCTGCAGGAGGCCCGCGGGCACCTGCTGCCGGCGCGGCGCCGACCGGACACGAGGCTCCTGCCGCGCCTGCCCGATCCGGTCCTGGGCCAGGCCGAGGAGGTAGGAGGTGGCGTCGGCGTCCAGCCGCAGCACCCTGGCGATCGCCTGGAGGACCTGCGCCGACGGATTGCGGTCGCGGCCCTGTTCCAGGCGCAGGTAGTAGTCGGAACTGATGCCGGAGAGCATCGCGACCTCCTCGCGGCGCAGCCCCGGGACCCGGCGCAGGCCCGTGCCGGGCAGTCCCACGTCCTCGGGCCTGACCTGCGCCCGGCGGGCGCGCAGGAACTCGCCGAGCGCGTTCGTACCGTCCATGACACCACCGTACGGCCGCACCGGTGGCAGTGACTGGCCCCGTCACTCCCAGGAACACGGGGGCACTGCCCCCGAGGGCGCATCCGGCGCACCGTGGAGAACAAGGAGAAGGACACCGGAGCTACCGGTGGCCACGCACATCACGAGAGGTACGACATGACTGCACAGCTCGGCGGCGCCGTCACCCCGGCCGACGGTCTGTCCCTGACCCGCATGGGCTACGGCGCCATGCAGTTGGCCGGACCACATGTCTTCGGCCCGCCGAAGGACCGGGCGCGGGCCGTTGCGGTGCTCCGTGCGGCGGTGGAGGCGGGCATCACCCACCTCGACACAGCGGACTTCTACGGCCCCGTGGTCGTCAACGAGATCATCCGCGAGGCCCTGCACCCCTACCCGGACGGTCTGCACATCGTGACCAAGGTCGGCGCCCGCCGGGGAGCCGACGGCAGCTGGATCGTCTCCCGGCATCCCGAGGACCTGAAGGCGCAGGTGTACGACAACCTGCGGAACCTGGGCGTGGAGGCGCTGGACGTGGTCAATCTGCGGCTCGGCGACATCGACACCCCGAACGAGGACTCCGTCGCCGACCAGTTCGGCGCTCTGGCGGAGCTGCGGCAGCGGGGCCTGGTCCGGCACCTGGGGCTGAGCGCCGCGTCCGTCGCGCAGCTGGAGGAGGCCCGGTCGATCGCGCCCGTGGTCACGGTGCAGAACCTGTACAACCTGGCCAACCGGCAGGACGACGACCTGGTCGCGCGCACGGCGGTGGAGAACATCGCCTTCGTGCCGTACTTCCCGCTCGGCGGATTCACCCCGCTGCAGTCCGACACGCTGTCGAAGGTCGCCGCGCGGCTGGGCGCCGCGCCGCAGCAGGTGGCCCTGGCCTGGCTGCTGCGCCGTTCGCCGAACATCGCGCTCATCCCCGGCACCTCGTCGCCGGACCACCTGCGCGAGAACATCGCCGCGGCCTCTCTATTCCTCCCCGAGGACGCGGTCGCGGAGTTGGACGGCATCGGCGGCTGACGGGCCCGTAGCGGGGTACTCGGGGGTCCGTGAGGTCACCGCGTGGAAGGGGGCCGCTCGTGGCGACGGAGGACTGGCTGCGGACCTACCGGGGCAAGCGCGACTTCGAGCGGACCCGCGAGCCGTCGGGGCAGCCGGCGGCCACGCCGGGTGGGCGGCCCCGGTTCGTGGTGCAGATCCATGACGCGCGCCGGATGCACTTCGACTTCAGGCTCCAGGTCGGAGACGTCCTGAAGTCCTGGGCCGTCCCCCGGGGTCCGTCGTCGGATCCCGGGGACAGACGGCTGGCCGTGCCCACCGAGGACCATCCGCTGGAGTACGAGGACTTCGAGGGTGTGATCCCGAAGGGCGAGTACGGGGGCGGCACCGTGATCGTCTGGGACCGCGGGACCTACGAGCCGCTCAGTCACGACCGCGCGGGCCGTCCGGTGGACTTCGCGGAGTCGGTGGAGCACGGACACGCGGGCTTCCGGCTGCACGGAGCCAAGCTGCACGGCGAGTACGCCCTCACCCGCTTCCGCAGCGCCCAGGACGAGGAGGAGGCCTGGCTGCTGGTCCGCAAGGGCCCCGCAGGCCGGGCGGACGGGCACGGCAGCCCGGATCCCCGCCGGGCCCGATCGGTCCGTACCGGACGCACCCTGGCCCAGGTCGCCGCCGACGCCGGCCAGGACTGACTCAAGTATCCGGGCGCGGGGCCGCATGAATCCGGATCACCGGGTTCCGCCCCCAACGCGCCCGCTCTGCCTCTATGTTCGCGGCGAAGCCCGCTCGCGTCCCTGGAGGCTCCCGCATGCGCACCGCACTCCGCACCGCCGTCACCGGCGCGGTGACCGCCGCCACCCTTCTGACCTGCGGCCCCGCCGGGGCGACTCCGCCGGGGCCGGGGGTGACGGGCCGGATCATCAGCCAGACCACCGTGGGCGGCACCGACTACACCCTGCGGGAGATCACGATCCCACCGGGCCAGAGCACCGGATGGCACTACCACGACGGTCCGCTCTACGGGTTCGTGAAGCAGGGCACCCTCAGCCACTTCGACTCCACCTGCGCCTCGGACGGCGTGTACCGGACGGGCGAGCCGATCCGGGAGCCGTTCGGTCCCGGCCACGTCCACATCGGCCGCAATCTGGGCGACACCCCGCTGGTCCTCGATGTGCTCTACGTACTGCCGCACGGCTCCCCGTTCTCCGAGGACGCGCCGAACCCGGGCTGCCCGTTCCAGTGATCAGGCGTCGGGCAGCGGCTGTTCCGCCCAGATCGTCTTGCCGCTGCCCGTCTGCCGGCTGCCCCAGCGCTGGGTGAGCTGGGCGACCAGCAGCAGGCCGCGGCCGCCCTCGTCGTAGGCGTGCGCCCGGCGCAGATGCGGTGAGGTGGAACTGCCGTCGGAGACCTCGCAGATGAGCGCGCGGTCGCGGATCAGGCGCAGTTGGATGGGCGGCACGCCGTAGCGAATGGCGTTCGTGACGAGTTCGCTGACGACGAGTTCGGTGACGAATCCGGCCTCCTCCAGCCCCCAGGCGGCCAGTCGTTCGGTGGCCGCCTGCCGGAAGGTGGCCACTTCGGCCGGGTCGGGCGGTACGTCCCAGGTGGCGATGCGGTCGGCGCCGAGCGCCCTGGTACGGGCCATGAGGAGCGCGACATCGTCGGTGGGCTGTTCGGGCATGACGGCCTTGAGGACGTTGTCACTGAGCGCCTCCAGGGAGTCGGCCGGTGCGCCGAGGGCACGGAGCAGTTCGTCGGTGGCGTGGTCGATGTCCCGGTCGCGGTCCTCGATCAGTCCGTCGGTGTAGAGGGCGACGACCGAGCCTTCGGGCAGTTCGAGTTCCGTCGCCTCGAACGGCAGCCCGCCGACCCCGAGAGGCGGTCCGGCGGTCATGGAGACGAACTCGGGGGTGCCGCCGGGCAGGACGAGGGCGGGGGCCGGGTGGCCGGCGGCCGCCATGGACAGGCGCCGGGAGACGGGGTCGTAGACGGCGTAGAGACAGGTGGCGCCGAGTTCGGCGACCTCCTCGCCGCTTTCGTCGGAGACCAGGTGGGTGACCAGGTCGTCGAGATGGGTGAGGAGTTCGTCCGGGGGCAGGTCGACGTCGGCGAGGGTGCGTACGGCCGTCCGGAGCCGGCCCATGGTCGCCGAGGACTGGATGCCGTGGCCGACCACGTCGCCGACGACGAGGGCGACCCGGCTGCCGGAGAGCGGGATCACGTCGAACCAGTCGCCGCCGATGCCGGCCAGCGACCCGCAGGGCAGATACCGGTGGGCGACGTCGACCGCGGCCTGTCCGGGCAGCCCCCTCGGCAGGAGGCTGTGCTGGAGGGCGTGGGCAGTCGTGCGTTCGCGGGCGAAGCGGCGGGCGTTGTCGACACAGACGGCGGCGCGGCTGGCGAGTTCCTCGGCGAAGACGGCGTCGTCGGGGCCGTAGTCGTTGGGGTGGGCCAGACGGACGCATACCGCGACGCCCAGGGTGGTGCCGCGGGCGCGGAGCGGTACCGCGATCATGGAGTGGACGCCCACGCGGTAGGGGCGGCCCTCGGGCGAGCGCGCGTTGCGCTCGCCGAGCCACTGATCGAACGCCGGCTCACCGGCGTGGGCCAGTACCGCCCGGCTCTCGTGCAGGGCCCGGGCCGGCGGTGAGGACGGCTGGTAGACCTCCGTCTCACCCAGATTCAGGGCCGCACCCGGACTGCCCTCGCGGGTGGAGCCGTGGGCGACGCGGCGCAGCGCGACACCGCCGTCCGGGATCATCGGCGGCTCGTCCGCCCCGAGGACCCAGTCGAGCAGGTCGATGCTGGCGAAGTCGGCGTACTGCGGGACCAGGAGTTCGACCAGTTCCTCGGCGGTGCCCACCACGTCGAGGGTGGTGCCGATGCAGGTGGCCGCCTCGTTCAGCAGGGCGAGGCGGCGCCGGGCCCAGTACTGCTCGCTGCTGTCGAAGGCGGCGAGGGCGACGGCGGTCGGCTCGCCCGCGTCGTCCCGCAGCGGCCACATCTCGATGCTCCAGGCGTGTTCCCGGGTCAGGGCGGGAGCACTGGTGAAGCTCTCGTAGTGGACGGGCCGGTCGGTCTCGGCGACCTGGCGCAGATGGCGCGTGAAGACCCGGCTGTGCTCGCCGTCATCGACGGTGTCCGGGTAGAACCGGCCGACCAGATCCTCCTCGGACACGCCGATCACCTGGCAGGCGGCGTCGTTGGCCCGCAGATAGCGCTGTTGGAGGTCGAAGACCGACATGGACATGGAGGCCGTCTGGAAGGCCTGGGCGGCCAGCTCGGAGCTGGGCGGACAGGGTGGCTCGACGGTGACCACGTATCCGGCCGGCGCGCCGTCGGCGCCGAGGACCGGGCAGGCGGTCAGGGACAGCTCGACCCGGTGTCCGTCGCGGTGCCGCAGGGCGAGGGTGCCGGCCTCGGCGGTGACGGCAGAGGGGGGTACGTCCTCGGCGAGCAGGTCGGCCGCGGGCCGGCCGACGACCTCTTCCGCCGATCGGCCCGTGAGCAGCCGGGCGCCCTCGCTCCACCCCGTCACCCTGCCCTGGGCATCGATGATCGCCGCCGCCGCGACTCGCTCCATATGCCCAAGGATGATGCGATTGTTCCGGGGCATCAAGCGCGGGGACGGCCGGTCTCACCCCTTATGGGTACGCAACGCGGACAGCGCCCGGTCGGCGTGGGTGTTCATCCGGAGTTCGCTGCGGACGATCTCCAGGACCGTGCGGTCCTCGGCGATGACGAAGGTGACCCGCTTGGTCGGCGCGAGCGTGAAGCCCCGCTTGACCCCGAACCGCTCACGGACCGCCCCGTCGGCGTCGGAGAGCAGCGGCATGCCGAGGGTGTGCCGGCCGGCGAACTCCTGCTGCCGTTCGACGCTGTCGCCGCTGATGCCGACCGGGCGGGCGCCGACGGCGGAGAATTCCGCGGCGAGGTCGCGGAAGTGGCAGGCCTCGGCGGTGCAGCCGGCCGTCAGGGCGGCGGGGTAGAAGAAGAGCACCACCGGCCCCTCGACGAGCAGCTCGGTGAGGCTGCGCGGGGTGCCGGTCTCGTCGGGAAGTGTGAAGTCCTCGATCTTGTCCCCGACCTCGATACGTTCGGTCATGACCGTCCCTCCCCGTTGCGGGCGACCCCACGGGCCCACAGCACCAGGGGCAGCTGGAGGGGCAGCCGGGCCAGGGCCGCGGTGCGCTGCGGCGCCGGCCGGTGCCGCCAGTCGACGGCCATCTTGACGTTGGCGGGGAACACCCCGACGAAGAAGGCGGCGGCCGCCTTCGCGGCGACGGCGCGCGTCCGGGGCGCGGCCACCCCGGCCGCCAGGGCCAGCTCCACGGCCCCGCTGCCGTACGTCCATGCCCTGGGCGAGCCCGGCAGCATCCGTGGAATCGTCGCGTCGAACTGCCGCGGGGCGGCGAAGTGGGCGACCCCTGCGACGGCCAGCAGGCCGGCGAGCAGCAGGGGCGAGCGTTCGGACCGGGGCACGGTTCCTCCTCTGGTGACCTGCCGCCGGATATTACTCGACGGTAGAGGCCGGGAAGACCGCTTCGGAACGATCGGCGGGGCCGTCGCCGTCACGCCGTCGCCGCGGGGGCGTCGGCCTCCCGGCCGGACTCTTCGTCGACCGCACAGGCGAGGAAGTCGTCGACCGGGCGGCGGAAGAGCACGGCCGGCTGCCGCAGCTCCTCGGGCTCCGAGTCGCCGAGGGCGAGCCACATCCCCCGGGCGCCGGCCTCCCGGACCCGCTCGACGGAACGCCGGCCGGCGTCGGCGAGCCGGTCCGCCGGGCCCTGCGGCCGTTCGGGTCGGGGACGCGGGTGACGTACCCCGTGCGGCAGCTGCTGCACGGTCCGCGTCACATGGGAGGCCTCCACGCCGAGCCGCTGTGCCGGCTCCCCGGGCCGGAGCGGCTCGGAGTCGGCGACCTGCCGCAACAGCGCCACCGCGGCCCGGTCCAGCGTCAATCCGGCCGACGCCATCAGCCGCTCGTGCCGGCGGGCACGGGTGCCGGGGCAGGTGATACACGTCAGCGCACGCTCGATCTCGATGACCTCGGGCGAGGCCGGGGGACGTTGGGAAGCGGCTCCGTGGACATGCCCGCGAGTCTGCTGTCTCGTTGCGCAACTCAAGCAAGTCGCTGAAGGCACCCTCTGCCCGGACAGAGCCTTCTGTGGATGCACCCCCTCGCGGCACGTCACCCGGACGTTCACGGAGACGGACACGACGGTGGAACACCTGCCGGCGGATGACCAGACGGGCCGATCCGCGGGGAGGGCGTCCGTCCCCGGGAACGTCCCCGGTGTCCCACGGGACGCGGGGACGGCATCCTGACGGTCCGTCACGGCAACGATGGCTGTCGTGATCACCCTTCGTGGTCACGAGAACGACAGCCGGAGGTTTCCATGATCCGACGGACTCTCAAGAGCGGCCTGCTGGCCACGGTCGCGGTGTTCGCGTTCCTGCCGACGGCGGCCGGGGCCGCCCCGGCGAGCGCCGCCACGGCCTCGCACCCGGCGCCCGTCACCGCCGCCCAGTACCCGGCGCACCACGCCAAGCACCGCCACCACCACGCCAAGCGTGTCACGCACCGCGCGCACCACCGCCGGCACCACATCCGCCGCGTCCACCACTTCCTCGTGCCGGGAACGGCACGGGCGGCCGGACAGAGCATGTCGTACCGCGGGAGCCTGCCCGTGCTCGGTCGTGTCTCCACGCACGGCGCCCGGCTGAACGTCCGTTCCGGCCCGGGCACCTACTACCGGGTGATCGGGCATCGGCACGCACACCGGCTGCTGACGCTCAGCTGCAAGAGGTACGGCTCCTGGGTGTACGGCAATCACACCTGGTACCGGCTCCCCCACCACCGGGGTTACGTCTCCGCCCACTACGTCCGCACCGGACGCGCCGTCCCGTGGTGCTGACCGCCACGGACCGCCGTAAGGCCTGACCGTCGAAGGTCCGTTCGGGAACTCCCCTTCCTCGAACGGGCCTTCGACTCGTGCGTGCCTCACCTTCCTCCTACCTCATCAGGTGTTGCGGACCCCGATTCCAGGGAAATCATTCCGACAACAGGGGCGAAAGCGCCCATAGCGGAACGGGAGTCGAGGGACGCACGATGCGGCACCCCCAAGGATCGACCACGCCGGACGAGCCACTGGTGGTGAGACTGCGCGAGCTGAAGGACGGTACGGGACTGAGCCTGGCGGCACTGGCCGCGCGCACCCCGTACAGCAAGTCGGCCTGGCACCGCTATCTGACGGGCACCAAGCGGCCCCCGCGGTCCGCGGTGGAGGCACTCAGCCGGCTGGCCGGCGCCGACCCCGCCGCCGTACTGGCCCTGTGGGAGGCGGCCGGGGAGCGGCCCGCGCCGCATCCACCCAAGGAGAAGGAAAGGCCCCGCTCGCGATGGCTTCCGCTGTCCGCGCTCGCGCTGCTCGGCACGGCCGCCGCGGTGGCAACCGCCGTCACCGTGTCCGGACGGCAGGGTACCCCCGCTCCCGCCGCGCAGACGCTGCTGACCGTGCCCCGCTGCCACGCACGCTCCTGTCAGGGCGAGTTGCCCGACACCTCGGTGTGCTCCCGGGACGCGCAGACCTGGAGCACGGTCACGGACAGCGGCTACGACGTCCGGCTGCGCTACTCCCCCGCCTGCGGCACCGCGTGGTCGGAGATAGGGATGCGCTCACCGCTGGCGCGGGAGGTGTCGGTGCGGGCCGGGCAGGACGTGCTGTCGGCGAGCTATCCGGCCGACGACACCGCCGGACGCACCAGCCCGATGCTCGCCGTCCGCTCGCCCCGGGGGGTGGAGGCGTGTGCCGAGGCGGGCGGGAAGCTGGCGTGCACGGGACTGGACGTGGAGCCGGCCGGCGAGAGGTGAAACCGCGGGCACCCGGATTCCGGGTGCGGCACCCTTCCGGTCACCGGGCCGCGCTCACCTGCTGCTCGGCGCCGCCGCGCTCCGGCCTCCGGGCCGGGCGCAGGGCCGCGATGCCGATGAAGACCATGGACGACACACCGGCCAGGCGAAGGCGGTGAAACCCCCTCGTCGTTGCCCACCGCGAGCAACTGACCGCCGAGTCACGGGCCGAACACGGCACCGGAGCGGCCCGTTCCGGAGGTCCGGCCGACTGCGGTGGCGCGGTTGTCCGGGATGGAGCGGATGAACACGTCGAGGCCCTCGAAGAGGACGCCGAGTCGGCTCAGCCCGTCCGGTACAGCTCCGTGAGCAGTTCGAGCACGGCCTGGTGCGCCGGGTGCGGGTCGTCCCGCCACCAGGCGAGGCGCACGGCGACGGGTTCGGCGTCGCGCACGGGCCGGTAGACGATGCCGGGTCTCGGGTACTGGTTCGCGGTGGACTCGGCCGTCACACCGATGCCGCGTCCCGCGGCGATGACGGTGAGCCAGTCGTCGACGTCGTGCGTCTCCCCGACGGCCGGCCGGATGCCGGGCGGCCACAGATCCGGTGTGGCGGTGCCGGCACGACGGTCGATGAAGAGAGTGCGGCCGGTGAGGTCGGCGAGCCGGACGGAGCGCCGTCTGGCCAGGGGGTCGTCGGCGGCCAGCGCGCACAGGCGCCGTTCCAGGCCGACGATGGCGGTCTCGAAGCGCCGGTCGTCCAGCGCCCTGCGGACCACCGAGAGGTCACAGGCGCCTTCGGCGAGGCCCGCGGACGGATTGTTGACCCGCACCAGGTGCAGGTCGGTGTCGGGGTGCGCGGCGGTCCAGCGACGCTGGAAGGCCACGGTGTGACGGCCGAGCGCCGACCAGGCGTAGCCGATCCGCACCCGCTCGTGCCCCGAGGTGGCCTCCCGGACCAGCTCGGCCACGTCACCGAGCACCCGCCGGGCCTGCGCCACCACGCGCAGTCCGGTCGCGGTCGGGGTCACCGCGCGCGAGGTGCGCCGCAACAGCCGTACGCCCAGGGCCCGTTCGAGGGAGGCGAGGGTGCGGGAGACCGCCGCCTGGGAGACGCCGAGGGCGATGGCCGCGTCGGTGAAGGTGCCCTCGTCGACGATGGCCACGAGGCAGCGGAGCTGGCGCAGGTCGATGTCAGCGTGATCCATACGTTCAGCGTATAGATTGACCCGCGCATGCATTTTGCGCAAGCACCCTGGTGGCGCAGCATCCGGACATGCCTCAAGCGCTCGAACACCCTGCCGCCACGACCGGACCCACGGCCGCGTCCGGCTCCACCCCGCGGGCTGCCCGGTGGCCGGTGGCGGGAGTGGCCACCATGGTCGGCAGCGGCCTGTCCAACCAGACCGGCGCGGCCGTCGGGGCGCTGGCCTTCCCCGTGCTCGGGCCGCTCGGTGTGGTGGCAGTGCGGCAGTACGTCGCCGCGCTGGTCCTGCTGGCCGTCGGCCGGCCGCGGGTGCGGGCCTTCACCTGGCGCCAGTGGTGGCCGGTGCTGCTGCTGGCGGCGGTCTTCGGCACGATGAACCTCACCCTGTACACCGCGGTCGACCGGATCGGCCTGGGTCTCGCGGTGACCCTGGAGTTCCTCGGACCGCTCGCCATCGCGCTGGCCGGGTCCCGGCGCCGGCTGGACGCGGGGTGCGCGCTGCTGGCCGCGGCCGGGGTCGTCGTCCTGATGCGCCCGCAGCCCTCGGCCGACTACGCGGGGATGGGCCTGGGCCTGGTGGCGGCCTGCTGCTGGGCGTCGTACATCCTGCTCAACCGGCTGGTCGGCCGCCGCATCCCGGGGGCCCAGGGAGCTGCCGCCGCCGCGGGAGTCTCGGCGCTGGGCTTCCTGCCGGCCGGGATCCTGGTCGCCGTACGGCACCCGCCCACCGCCGGGGCCGTGCTGTGCGCCGTCGCCGCCGGGGTGCTCTCCTCGGCGGTGCCGTACCTCGCCGATCTGCTCACCCTGCGGACCGTGCCCGCGCAGACGTTCGGGCTGTTCATGAGCGTCAATCCGGTGCTCGCGGCCGTGGTCGGCTGGGTCGTCCTCGGCCAGGGACTCGGCGCCCCGGAGTGGGCGGGCATCGGGGCGGTCGTCGCCGCGAACGCGACCGGCATCCTGACGACGCGCAGCTGACCGCGCGCACCTGACCACGCACCTGACCGCGCACCTGACGACCGCCACAGGGCGGGCGGGGCGCCAGGCGGGGGCGCGGGGTCCGCCCACAGCCACGCGCCGGGCCGGGCCTGGCCGGACGTGGGATCCGCTCACAGCCACGCCCGAGGCGCAGGTCGCCCCACCGCCTCCCCCAGCTCCTGCGGCCTCGCGCGACGGCCTGCTCCGGAAGGCGAGTCGCCCCACGGCCCTTCTGGGCCCGGTCATCAGGGCCTCAGCGCCTCAGCCCCGCACCGCTGCGAGGCACTGGCCGTACAGGTCTGCCAGGTCGAGTCGCCCGTCGTGTCCGGCCCAGAGTTCGGTGGCCGTGTCGACGCAGGCGAAGACCGTCGCGACGATCGCCTCGGCACGCGGGTCGGTGGCCGGGCCCGGTACCAGCCCCGCCTGGCTGACCGGGACGGGTTCGGCCTGCCAGTCGATGTCGTCCGCACGGCGCCGGCCGCCCTGGTCCGCAGGAACCCGCCGCCCAGCGTCATCGCGGGACGCATGAACCGGCTGATGGCCTTTCTCGCCCGCCGTCTGGCCACCCGACGGCAGGTCGTCCGGGCCATCGGCCGCCTCCTCGCCGAGAAGGCATGACGGGGGGGCCGGGGAGCTGTCGTCCCGGGCGGAGGGGGCGCCGTCGCGGATCTCTCCGCCCGTGACGGCCGGAGCACGCCGCCGTACGGACGGCGGATCTCTGAGGCCGCGCTCACGTCGACAAGTGCACCGGCCGAACCGACAGGCGCTCGCGCAAGGTGGCGAAGTGTCCGAGCAGGCTGTGGGTCAGGTGGTGGGGCGAACGCCCCACGCGCTCTGGAGAGCTGACTGCACGTCGTCCCCGAGAACGACGTATGTCGTCCCGCCCGGCAGGGTGGGCAGCTCAGCCCAGTGGGTCACGGTTTCCTCACTGTCGAGGCCGTAGGGCAAACGGACGATCCCGTCGGAGTCCACGAAGCAGTCTCTGTGCTCCGCCCCGTCCTCACTCCGGTGCAGAGTCGTGAAGTACATCGGCCTCACCAGCCAAAATTCCTCACCCGACGCCGCATCGGACTCAGCGGCGCCGTCAGCTGGATACCGGCCGGTGATCGCTGCGGCCACCGGCATACCGCTCCGAGGCAGCCTCTCGCGTGCGTCGACCCACGTCACCTCGGTGTTCGGATTCACCATCTCCACCCTCGTCCAGGCGCTCGGCAGGCCGTCGCCCGCCCGTATGCCGACGCTTCTGCATGGGCACTGCCCCCGGCCTCGGCATCTGGCAAGACCGCCCGGAGCTCGCGAAGGTTGAGCCGGTACGAGCACGGCACCGGGCGAACCGCGCCGACCTCCCTCCCCTCCGCCCTCCAAACCTGTCAGGGGCAGGGGCGGCCCGTTCGGAAGGTGGTGGTGGCCGCGGTGATGAGGGTGTCCAGCTTGTCCCGGGTGTCCACCAGGAGGCCGATCCGGGTGTCGATGCGGGCCCGCTCCGCCGAGAGCCGGTCGAGCAGCTCCGGCGTCACCTCACCGGTCACGACGCACGGCAGCAGCTCCACGATCGACCTGCTCGGCAGCCCTGCCGCGTACAGCTGCTGGATCAGCCGGACGCGGTCGACCGCGCTGTCCGGATAGTGCCGCTGGCCGCTGGGGCTGCGCTCGGAGCCGAGGAGGTGCTGCTCCTCGTAGTACCGCAGCGCTCGCACGCTCACGCCGGTCCTGTCGGCGAGTTCACCGATGCGCATCCCATTCCCCTTGCCTCTGACGTCAACGTCAGCTTTTAGCGTGACCGATGTACGGGCCTGCGGCCAGAGATTCCATTGAGAGAAGGACGAGATGTCGTACGACGGTTATCAGGATCTGCGCGTGGCGGTCGAGGCGGGCGTGGCTCATGTCACGCTCGACAAGCCGCCGGTCAACATGCTCGACACGACGCTGATCAATGAACTGCACGACTTCGTCGGAGCCGTCCGCGAGGACGAGCGGGTGCGCGTGATCGTGGTGCAGAGCGCCGACCCGGACTTCTTCGTCGCCCACGTCGACCTGGGCTTCATGCTCAAGCCTGAGACCTTCGCGGAGCTGGCCAATCCGGACGCCGGGACCGGCGGCGACGAGTCTTTGATCAACCCGATGCAGAAGCTCATGCTGCGTCTGCGCGGGCTGCCGCAGGTGACGATCGCCAAGCTCGCCGGGCGCCTTCGGGGCGGCGGAAACGAGCTGGCGATGGCACTCGACATGCGCTTCGCCGCCCGGGGGCGGACCTGGCTCGCCCAGCCCGAGACCCGGATGGGCATCATCCCCGGAGGCGGCGGCACCCAACTGCTTCCCCCGCTGGTGGGCCGTGCCAGGGCTCTGGAGGTGATCCTCGGCGGAAACCTGTTCGACGCCGAGACCGCCGAGCGCTACGGCTGGATCAACCGCGCCCTCCCGGCGGAGGAACTCGACGGCTTCGTGGACGCCCTCGCCCGGCGCATCGCGGCGTTGCGCCCGGAGCAGATCGCCTCGGCGAAGGCGGCCGTCGGGGCCGCATCGACGAGCGGGAGCCTGCTGGAGGGGCTCGGCGAGGAGAGCAAGGCCCTGGGCGGGGTGTATCCGGCACCGGATGCCGTGGTCGAGCGCATGCGAGCCGCTGTGGAAGCCGGCGCCCAGACCCGCGAGGGCGAACTCGACCTGGAGGCGTCACTGGACCGCATCGCCTGAGCCGTACACGGCCACCGGGCGCGCTTTCATCACGGAGGCGAGTCCGCTGCGCCATTCCCCGGCGGGGGTGTCCTTGCGCAAGCGGTGATCGTCGGTGCGTCCGCCTTCGTCTCGTCCGGTCGTGAGGGGTGGCGGGGATGTCCACACGGCCGCTGGGGTTGCCGCCGGTCCGCCTGGACGCCGCCCGCGCCCGCGGCGCCCGGCTCGGCCGCCCGGCGGCCGGGCGCGGACCTGCACATCGACGCCGCCAGTGCCGCCGCCTTCTTCAACCCCGTGGCGACGTGCGCGAAATGGGGCGCCGGGCCGGTCATGGTGGCGGTACAGACGAAGGGGGCCGACACCGGCCTCGGCGGCATGCCGCGCAGCGAGCGGACCCTCGTCGCCTCACAGGGCTACCGGACCGGGATCACCCGGGGCCGCGGAGAAGGCCGTGCCGGCCTGCGACGACCGGGGGTCAGCGGGCACGCGTGACCGGCGCCGGCCACAGCCCCACGATCGCGTCGGCGAGCCCCGTGGCGACCTCGCCCCAGGTGGCGCGCGGGGTCAGGGTGCCCTCGGCGAGGGCCCGCTCCCGCTCGGCACAGGTGTGCGGGATCAGCGTCCGGACCATCTGGCCGCGTTCGGCGCGGACCTCGCCCGGCAGCGCCGGCAGGGTGCGGTTCGGACCGTCGATCGCCTCACGCAGCGCCGGCGAGGTCAGGGACTCCTCGACCATGATCTCGTGCAGCGCCGGGTCGGTCATCACCTGGGCGCAGAACCGGGCGTACCAGGTGGGGCTGCCCAGCCCGGTCAGATGGGCGGTCACCGGGCGCACCAGGCAGTCGCGTACGTCGCCGGAGCCGTCGGCCGCCGCCAGTGCCCGGTCCCGCAGCTCCTCGATGAGCCCGGCGTGGCGGCGCGCCACCGCCCGGCGGACTCGACTCCCACCCCGGCGCCCACCGAGCCCTCGGCCGAGACGGTGGCCCAGGGGGCGGTGGCGCGGGGGAGAGGGCACTCCCGTGAAGCGGTGGATCGGGACAGAAGGCCCTCCTGTGAAGTGGCGGATGCGGGGGCCGGGCCGGCGGCGCCGCCAACTCGTGGCGCCGGCCTGTCGGTCGGGGCTCGTGGCTGCCCGGCTGCCGGCAGCCGACGGCTGGGACGGGCCCGTTCAGGGGAACCGGTGCCGGAAGGAGCGTGAGGACGCCAGGAGCGGTCGACACCTTCAGCAGTGACCGCCCCGACCCTGCCGCTGATCGCGCCGATGCTCGCCACCCCAGGCACGCTGCCGCCCGCCGCCCAGGACGAGCGGTGGGCGTACGAGACCAAGCAGGACGGCCAGCGGGTGATGGTCTACCTGTCCGGAGACGGCAGCGTCCTGCTGCGCGCCCGCTCCGGCGAGGAGATCACCGCCGCCTACCCCGAACTGCGGCCGCTCGGCGCCGCCCTGGGCACCACGGCCGCCGTGCTGGACGGCGAGGTGCTGGCCCTGGACGAGTGGGGGCGGGCGGACTTCCAGTTGCTGCAGGGCCGGATGGGCCTCGCCCACTCCCCCGCGCGGGCGGCGCGCCGGGCCGCCCGGGTGGCCGTCCACCTGGTGCTGTTCGACGTGCCCTACCTGGACGGACCGCTGCTCAGGCTCCCTTACGCGCGGCGGCGCGCACAGCTGGAGGAGCTGAGCCTGGCCGGGCCGCACTGGTCGACACCGGCCGCGGTGACCGGGCACGGCGCCCAGGCGCTCCTGCTGACCCGCGAGCACGGTCTGGAGGGGCTGGTGTGCAAGCGGCTGGACTCGGTGTACGAGCCCGGGGTGCGCTCCCGCGCCTGGATCAAGATCCGCAACATGCGCAGCGAGGACGTGATCGTCGGCGGCTGGCTGCCCGGCAAGGGGCGGCTGACCGGGCTGCCCGGCGCGCTGCTGGTCGGCCAGCGCGCCGGCGGCCGGCTGCGGTACGTCGGCGGGGTGGGTACCGGCTGGAGCGAGGCGGAGCGGACGGAACTGGCGGCGCTGCTGCGGACCGCCGCGAGCACCCGGTGCCCGTTCGACCCGGTGCCACGGATCGCGGACGCCCACTGGGTGCTGCCCCGGCTGGTCGGCGAGGTCAGCTACAGCACCCGGACCAGGGCCGGGATGCTCCGCCAGCCGTCGTGGCTGCGGCTGCGCCCTGACCTCGCGCCGGAGGAGTCGGCGGCGGACCTCCCGGAGGGATTCGGCTGAGGCGGCAGGGCACCTGTTGGGCAGGGCTTCACCCGTGTGACGCCCGGGATCTCTTGGCAGCGAAGCCCGCGGCCTGGATGCTGAACTCCCCTGCGCCCCACCGCTGTTGGAGGTCCCCCCTTGTCTCTGCTCACCTCGCGCGTCCGGCGCGGCAGATGGCTAGTCGCGCCGGCCGGCGCCGCCGCCCTGGTCCTCGTCCTCCCCACCACCGCCCTCGCCGCCCCGCCCCTGGCCCTGCCCGGCAACGCCGAGCCCGCCGAGCTGACCTACCAGCCGGCCTTCGACTACGACACGGACGGCTGCTATCCGACGCCCGCCATCGGCCCCGACGGCACCGTCAACGGCGGACTCAAGCCGACGGGCGCTCTCAACGGCAACTGCCACGACGCCTCCGACCTGGACAACACCAACAGCTACTCGCGCTACAAGTGCAACAACGGCTGGTGCGCCTATCTCTACGGCCTGTACTTCGAGAAGGACCAGGCCGTGGCCGGCAGCAGCATCGGCGGGCACCGGCACGACTGGGAGCATGTGGTGGTCTGGGTGCAGGAGGGGCAGGTGCGCTACGTGTCGACGTCCAACCACGGCTCGTTCACGGTGCACCCGGTCTCCGAGGTCCGCTTCGAGGGCACCCACCCGAAGATCGTCTACCACAAGGACGGCATCAGCACGCACTGCTTCCGGCTCGCGGGCACCAACGACGAACCGCCGGAGAACGACAAGCACACCTGGCAGTACCCGCCCCTGGTCGGCTGGAACGGCTATCCGTCCGGCCTGCGCGACAAGCTGAGCGCCTACGACTTCGGCAGCGCCAACTTCGGCCTGAAGGACGCGAACTTCCCCTCCCACCTCGCCTCGGCGAAGCCGTCCGGGATCGCGTTCGACCCGAACGCCTGACACGTCACCGGCACCGAACTCCGTGGACGCCCGCCGAGCCGCGGTTCATGATGAGCGGATGGATCTTCGCGCAGAACTGCCCGCCGCCGTGGACACGGCCGGTCTGCTCGGCCTCGCCCAGGGCCATCACGCCCGTACCACCAGAGCCCTGGGCGTGCGGGAGGCCGCCGGTCACCTGGTCAAGACGTATGCGCTCCAGGCGCCGGGCCGTACGGTCGGCGAGGACGCCGTGAACGCCGCGCTGGAGGTGGCCGCGGGCCATCTGGCGCTCGGGCGCCTGCGCGGGTCGCTCGGTCTCGCGGTGCTCCTCGTGCACGCTGGCGGCGACGGCGACTACGTCCTGGTGCACACCTGGATCGAGGGCCACATGTCCGACCTGGCCGTGTTCACCGGCCCGGCCGGTGAGCCCGCGGACCTGCGACCGGGCCGGGCCGGGCTCGCCCCCTGTGTCTGGGAGGCGGCACTGCTCGCGCACGAACGGGAGGCCTTCTCCCGGCACGTCCTCGACGGTACGGGCCCGCTCCCCGACCGGCTCACCGCCTGGGCCGCGGACACCCGGGACGGGGAGGTCCGTTGACCGGCACTCCCCGGGTACGGCACGCCGAACGCGCCGACCTGCCCCGCGTCGCCGGCCTGGCCGCCCTGCACGCGGAGTACGAGCGTGCCGCGCCCCCGGCCCCCGGCCTGGCCGACCGGCTGGCGGCCCTCCTCTTCGGCACCCCGGCCCCGCGTCTGCGCTGTCTGGTGGCCGAGGCTCCGGGCGGCGAGATCGTCGGTTACGCGACCTGCGCACCGGAACTCTCCACCTGGGAGGGCCGCGAATACCTGCACATGGACTGTCTGTTCCTGACGCCCGGCCACCGCGGCCTGGGCCTCGGCCCGCTGCTGATGGCGGCGGTCGTCGCCGAGGCCTCCGAGCTGGGTCTGACCGAGGTGCAGTGGCAGACCCCGGCCTGGAACGAGGGCGCGGCACGGTTCTACGACCGTCTCGGCGCCCGGAAGAAGGAAAAGCTGCGCTACAGCCTGGCGGTCGCGGGATGAGCCCGGAGCCCGTCGGCGCTCGCGACTTGTACGACGGGCTCCTCGGTCACACTGGTCCCGAGGCGTACACCGCCGTCGTCGAGCCCTGGCTCGCCCGCGCCCGAGCGGCCGGCCTGCGGAGCGGTCCGCTGCCCAGGGCGGCCGGCCCGGGGCACGAGCACCGGCCCGGCGGCCTGTGGGAGCTGTACGCCCTGAGCCGGGTCAGTGACGTCCTGCTGTTCTCCTTCCAGCCTCCCGGCCACGATCCCTGGGCGGGACCCGGCCTGACCCGGGAGCAGTACCTCGGGCTGTTCACCGGCCTGGGCATGGTGCCGTTCGAGGAGCCCTCGGTCTTCGATCCCTTCCTGCACGAGATCGTCGAGGTCGAGCAGGCGGCGGATCCGGACGCGGCGATCGTGGTCACCGATGTCCTGTGGCCCGGCCTGTGGCTGGGGGACATCCTGTTCTGCCGGGCAGGTGTGCGGGTGCGGGCCGGTGCCCGGCACGCCGAGCGCGGTGTGGCCGACCGCTCCCCGCTCTACTGGGCGTTCCGGCGCCGGCACCGGCCCACGGTGGACCTGTCCATGGGCTGGGGGTCCAACTCGCAATGGCGCACGGACTTCCGCGTCGACGTCCGCACCGAGGCGGGAGACCGTCTCAACGTCATGGGCGACACCGATGTCGACGGCGTTAACGCCGTGAACTGCGCGAACGCCGACGGCTGCGAAGCCTTGCTGACGTCGGCCGAGCGGCGCGAACTCCTGCGCCACAGGTGCCTGCTGCGCGCTCCGGAGCGCGCCGGGCCACTCGCCACGAGCCCGGGCTGGGCGGCGGATCTGTTCCCGTTCGACTGGCGGCTGCGCATGTGACGTGAGGGAGCGGCGCGCCCGAGGGTCTATCGTGTCCCCATGTCCGTCCCGGAACTCATCCGTATCGTCTCCCGCGACTCGCCCATGGCCCTCGCCCAAGTCGAGCGCGTGCGGGCCGAGTTGGCCGTACTGCATCCGGGAGTGCGCACCGAGGTCGTACCCGTGAAGACCACGGGTGACAAGTGGCTCGGTGATCTGTCCGAGGTCGAGGGCAAGGGGGCGTTCACCAAGGAGGTGGACGCGGCTCTGCTGGCCGGGGAGGCGGACCTCGCGGTGCATTGCGTCAAGGACGTGCCCGCGGACCGGCCGCTTCCCGCCGGCACGGTCTTCGCCGCGTTCCTGAAGCGGGACGACATCCGTGACGCGCTGGTGCACCCGGGCGGACTGACCCTCGACGAGCTGCCGGCCGGCACCCGGATCGGCACCTCATCGGTGCGCCGGGTCGCCCAACTCGCCGCCACGCATCCGCAGCTGCAGTGCGTGCCGTTCCGCGGGAACGCCAACCGCCGGCTGGCGAAGCTGGCCGCCGGCGAGGCGGACGCGCTGCTGCTCGCGGTGTCGGGTCTGGAGCGGATCGGCCGCCAGGACGTGATCAGCGAGGTGCTGTCCGCGGAGACGATGATGCCGCCGATCGGCGCGGGCATCCTCGCCCTGCAGTGCCGGGAGGGGGACGAGGAGCTGATCGACGCGGTCAGCGGGCTCGGCGATCCGGACACGCACCGCGAGGCCACGGCCGAGCGGATGTTCCTGCATGTGCTGCAGGGGCACTGCAACAGTCCCATCGCGGGCTACGCGCGCGTGGACCGTGGTGGTGAACTCTCCCTGCGGGCGTGTGTGTTCACCCCGGACGGCAAGACGCGGCTGAACGCCCACGAGTGGGCGGGCCGGCTCGACGCGGCCACGCTCGGCACCTCGGTCGCGGTGGCACTGCTGCGGCAGGGGGCGCGGGAGATCATCGACGGCATCCCGCACTGATCCGCGTCAGGCGCTGTCCGGCTCCGTGTGATCCTTGAGGAAGGCGCTGACCTGGTGGGCGAGGCTGCCCTGGGCGGTGCCGGTGGGGGCGGCCGCCGCGGTCGACTCCAGGACACCGATGCCGCCGGCCCACAGGCGGCGGTCGGCCCACTCCTCGTCCACCCGCACCTGGACCTGAACGTCCACGTGTGTCAGGGCGGCCTCCGGAGCGGCCGCGTAGAGCACGGCGGTGGCCCGGCGCAGAGGGTAGACGTCGAAGCCCTCGATGAACTGGGAGTTGCGCCAGTCGATGAACGCGCTCTCCCCGTCCGGGCCGACCCGGACGTCGATCTGGCCGTCCTCGAGATGGATGCCGTAGTGCCGTGCGCCACGGTTCTCGACGGTCACCCGGACGCTGAAGTACGTCAGCCCGGCCGCGGCGTCGTCGCGTCCGCGCGGCGGCTCGGCCGCCTCCAGGCGGTGGACGCGGACGCGGAGACCGGCATGCTCGTCGTACTCCTGCCAGTCCCCGACCACGTTCGGCTCGTACACAGTGTCCCTCTCCACCTCAGAGAGTTGCTGTCTATCTGTGCGCTCCGCGCACTGTCAAATGAGCAGAATGCGCTGTGGCCAGGGGGTTCGCCCGCTTTGATCGGTGATCAAGCGCTGCCCAGGAAGAATCCCCACACGGGGGTTCCGGGCGGGGTGCCGGTGCGTGCCGCACATCACTCCCGCGGGAAGATCAGCGGGCCAGCCGACCGAGCAGCGAGGAGGCCGCGGCGATGCCGAGGGCGGCGGCCACCGCCAGGACGCCGAAGTCGGCGCCGAGGTGGGCGGGCGTGCCGAGCAGCAGACCGCGCAGGGCGTCGACCTGGTAGCTGAGCGGGTTGACCTTGCTGACGGCCTGGAGCCAGCCCGGCATCACCGAGACGGGGTAGAGGGCGTTGGAGCCGAAGAACAGCGGCATGGTGATCGCCTGCCCGAAGCCCATCAGGCGGTCGCGGCTGAGGACGATGCCCGCGATGGTCATCGACAGGCAGGAGAAGAACGCGGAGGCGAGGACCACGGCCGCGGCGACGCCGAGGAGCTTCAGCGGGTTCCAGGTCAGGGCGACGCCGAGCAGGGCGGCGATGACGATGACGACGACGGCCTGGATCAGCGACTTCACCCCGGCCGCGAAGGCCTTGCCGGTGATCAGCGCCGAGCGCGGGGTCGGAGTGACGAGGAGCTTGTTCAGGATGCCCGCGTCCCGCTCCCAGATGATCTGGATGCCGTAGAAGATGGCGATGAACATCGCGGACTGGGCGATGATGCCGGGCGCCAGGTAGTCGATGTAGGGGATGCCGCCGGTGGGTATCGCCCGGATCCGGGTGAAGGTCTGGCCGAAGATCAGCAGCCAGAGGGCCGGCTGGACGGCGCGGGTGTACAGCTCGGTGCGGTCGTGGCGCAGCTTCTGCAGTTCGACGGCGCACATCGCGACGACCCGGGCGGGCAGCAGCCGCCAGCCCGCGCGGGGCAGGGGCGGGCTGAGCAGCAGGGCGGTGCTGGCGGCGGGGGCGTCAGCCGACGCGGTGCGCGGTGCGGCGGGTGCTTCGGACATCGCGGAAACCTCCTCCGGACGAGGCGTCGAGGCCGCTGCCGGCGACGTCGCGGAAGACGTCCTCCAGCGTGGGCAGCGTGTCGGTGCCCCGGCGTTCGGCGAGCCCCCGGCGCAGTTCGGCCGGGGTGCCCAGGGAGCGGACGCGGCCGCGGTGCATCAGGCCGACCCGGTCGCAGTACTGGTCGGCCTCGTCCATGTAGTGGGTGGTGACCAGGACGGTCATGCCGGTGGCGGTGCGTACGGCGTCGATGTGGTCCCAGACGCCGGTGCGGGCGATCGGGTCCAAGCCGATGGTGGGCTCGTCGAGGATCAGCAGCCGGGGAGCGCTGACCAGGGCCTGGGCGAGTTCGAGCCGTCGGACCATGCCGCCGGAGTAGGTGCCGGCGAGCCGGTCGGCGGCGTCGGCGAGGCCGACGGCGGACAGGGCCTGGGCGACGCGCTCGGCGCGCTCGCGGCGCGGCACGTCGAAGACCCGGGCGAACAGGGCGACGTTCTCCCGGCCGGTGAGCCCGCTGTCGGCGGACAGCTGCTGCGGGACGTAGCCGAGGAGGCGGCGCACGGCCATGCGCTCCCTGGCGGCGTCGTGCCCGAAGACCCGGACCGTGCCAGCCGACACCGGGAGAAGCGTGGTGATGCAGCGGATGGCGGTGGTCTTGCCCGCGCCGTTGGGGCCGAGCAGTCCGAACACCTCGCCCTCACGGACGGCCAGGTCGAGTCCGTCGACCGCCGTGGTGTCCCCGAAGGCGTAGGCGAGGCGGGTGCAGGCCACGGCTTCGGCGATCGGGGCGGGAGTGTCGCTCGTCATGTCTCCTCGGCCTCCTCGTGCAGGGTGACGGCGAGCTTGCGCAGTGCCGGGAGCGCCGCGCGCAGGGCCTCCCGGTCGGCCTCGTCCAGCCGGGCCACGTGCCGGCCGACCAGTTCGGCCCGGCGGCGCTGCCAGTCCCCGAGCCGCCTCTCGGCGGCGTCGGTGAGCAGCAGGCGGGCGGCCCGGCGGTCTGCGGGGTCGGTCTCCCGCACCAGGTAGCCGTCCCGGACGAGGTGGTTGACCAGGGTCGAGACGGAATTGCCGGCCAGATGCAGTTCCCTGGCGGCGTCCGAGATGCCGACGCCTGGCCGGCTTTCCACCAGCCGCAGCAGCTCCACCTCGGCACCGCGCAGCCGCGGCACGGTCAGTCCGCCGCGCAGCCGCCGCCGGATCAGCCGCTGGACCCGTACGAGCGCGTCGGCCAGGTCCTCGGGGAATTCGGATGTCACTTCTGAAGATTACCTCTGTTACAGAGATATTGCCTTCCAAGAAGCAGTCAAGCGCAGGCTCGACACGCCCGATATTCACCAGATTGTTTTGATATATCCGTCAGTGGGAATCCGAACAACAGTGCTTCGGACAGGAGGCACGTCCGTGGGAGCCGGCTCCGGCCGGGCGCCCCGGTGTCCTCCCCATGGTCCGAGCGCACGTCCCACGGTGTCTGTCGATGCAGCACCTGCTGAGAGAAGTGCGCGCCATGCCCGTCAACGGCAGTTCGAAGCCCCACCCCCATGACGACGCCCCCGACACGGTCGAGTCCTTCGAGCGGCTCGCTCGGCTGCCGGACGGTCCCGAGCGCCGGGCGCTCAGGGACGAGCTGGTCCGGCTCTGGCTCCCCATGGCCGAGCGGATCGCCGTACGGTTCCGGGGCCGCGGGGAGTCCCTGGAGGATCTGTACCAGGTGGCCGCCCTCGGCCTGGTGAAGGCCGTCGACCACTTCGACCCGGCCCGCGGCCGCGCCTTCGAGGCGTACGCGGTGCCCACCGTCACCGGCGAGATCAAGCGCCACTTCCGCGACCACATGTGGACCCTGCACGTACCGCGCCGGGTGCAGGACCTGCGCAACCGGGTCCGCTCCGCCCTCAAGGAACTGGCGCAGACCACGTCCGGCCGGGCGCCCACCGTCGCCGAGATCGCCGCCCACACCCAGCTGACCGAGGCGGAGGTGCGCAGCGGGATGGAGGCCCTGGAGTGCTTCTCCGCCCTGTCCCTGGACGCCGAGGTGGCCGGGACGGAGGGGTACGCGCTCGGGGACTCTCTCGGTGAAGCGGACCCCGGCTTCGACCTCGTGGTCGACCGCGCCGCGGTCAAGCCGTGTCTGCAGGCGCTGCCCGAGCGTGAGCGCACCATCCTCTATCTGAGGTTCTTCGGCGGGATGACGCAGAGCCGGATCGCCCAGCAGCTGGGCGTGTCGCAGATGCATGTCTCCCGGCTGCTCAGCGGCTGCTTCGACCGGCTGCGGGAGGAGCTGCTCACGGAGACCGGCTGAGCCGCGTCCCCTCCTCACTCCGCCGACCGCGGGAGTTCTTCCGTGGCGGAGCCCGGGACCTGGGCGGGTCCGTAGCGGTCCAGGGTGTCCTCCAGCTCGGCGGCGACCTCGGGCGGTATGTCGCCCCGGCGCCCCCAGATGAGGATCAGCTCCGCGATGTTGCGCAGTTTGATGTTGGTGTGCTGAGAGACCTCCTTCAGCACCTCCCACCCCTGGTCGGGCGTCACCCGGCCGAGGGCCACCATCATCCCGATCGCCTGGTCGACGACCGCGTGGGAGGCCACGGCCTCCTTCAGCTGGTCGACTTCCGCCTGCAGCTCGAAGATCCGGTCGGGTTCACTCTCTCCCATGTCTCCATCGTGCTCACCCGCCTGGCCGCACGCCACCGGGGTACTCGACAGGCACCGCACCCCTTTCGGGTTGGACACTGGTGCCAGACCGGTGTCCGCCGGGCCCCGAGACCAGGACGCGACTGCCATGAACGAAGACAAACCTGCCGGCGGTGGACCGAGGACGAGGGACGTCGTCTCCACGCACTCCGTCTTCGGCGCCCCGTGCTGGGTGAGCCTGACCAGCCGCGACCTGCAGGCGACCCAGGACTTCTACTCGGCTCTGCTCGGCTGGCGGTGGCGCGGCGCCAAACTGGGCGAGCACTTCCGGATCGCGCTGGCGAACGGGGTGCCGGTGGCCGGGATCGCCGCGGTCGCCTCGATGTGGCAGATGGCGGTGGCCTGGACACCGTACTTCGCGGTCCCGGACGCCGATGTGGCCGTGGCCAGGGCCCGGGAGCGGGGCGGTACGGCTGCGGTCGGGCCGCTGTCCTTCCCGCCGGGGCGGGCCGCGCTGCTCGCGGACCGGGACGGGGCCACGTTCGGGATCTGGCAGGGCGAGCTGGTCGGCAACTGGGAGTCGTGGCGCCGGGCGGCCCCGACCTTCATCCGGCTGCACACCCGCAATGCCTTCGACTCGGCGATCTTCTACGGCGAGATCCTCGGCTGGGCCTCCGGTACCCCGGGCTGCTGCGAGGTGGAGTACGAGGGCGGTGAGGTGGTGCTGCGCAGCAGGGGCGACGTGGTGGCGCGCATCGATTCGGGTGCTGTGGAGGCGGCCCCGGACCCCTCCGTACGGCCGCACTGGCAGATCCACTTCGCGGTCGCCGACGTGGTGGACTGCGCCCGGACCGCCGAGAAGCACGGCGGCAGCGTCCTGAGCGAGGAGGAGGACGAGGCGATCCTGCGGGACCCGGACGGCGCACAGTTCACGGTCACGTCCCGTCGCTCGCGCTGACCGCGCCCGGCGGACCGTGACGGCCGGCCTGGAACCCGACCTCACCGGTGGCACCGGCGTCGAGGCCGAGGTGACCGAGGTGACCCGGGAGGCCGCCCCGGATCCGCCACCGCCGGCCGGAGACGGCCCGATCCGCCGGACGGGCCCTAGCCGTCGCTGCGGGACGGCCGCGAGAGCAGGACCGTGCTGCGGGGCTCCACACGGAGCCGGGTGCCGGCCTTGCGTTCGCGTTCGTCGGGGATGCCGTCCGGGTCTGCGGTGTCGATCAGAGTCGTCCAGCGCTCGCCGTAGGAGTTGTCGGGGAGGCGGAAGTCGACGGCTTCCCAGTAGCCGTTGAGGAGCAGCAGGAAGGAGTCGTCGGTCACGCGCCGTCCGTAGGGGTCGCGTTCGGCGATCGCGTCGCCGTTGAGGAACACGCCGACCGAGTGGGCGTCACCGCGCTGCCAGTCCCGGCCGGTCATCTCGCGGGCGTCGGGCCTGAGCCACATCAGGTCGGGCATCCGCTGCTTGGCGTTGGTCGTGGTCTCGCCGCGGAAGAACCGGCGCCTGCGCAGCACGGGATGCTCGGCGCGCAGGTTGATGACGTACCGGGTGAAGTCCATGAGGGAGCGCTGCTCGTCCGTCGGCTCCCAGTCGACCCAGGAGACTTCGTTGTCCTGGCAGTAGGCGTTGTTGTTGCCGCGCTGGGTGCGGCCCAGTTCGTCGCCGTGGCAGAGCATCGGGATGCCCTGGGACAGCAGCAGGGTGGCGAGCAGGTTGCGCTGCTGGCGGGCGCGGAGTTCCAGGACGGCCGGGTCGTCGGTGTCGCCCTCGGCACCGCAGTTCCAGGACCGGTTCGTGCTCTCGCCGTCCCGGTTGCCCTCGCCGTTGGCCTCGTTGTGCTTGTCGTTGTACGAGACGAGGTCGCGCAGCGTGAAACCGTCGTGCGCCGTCACGAAGTTGACGCTGGCGCGCGGCCGGCGCCGGCTGTGCTGGTACAGGTCGGAGGAGCCGGTGAGCCGGGAGGCGAACTCGCCCAGCGAGCCCGGTTCCGCCCGCCAGAAGTCCCGTACGGCGTCCCGGTAGCGGCCGTTCCACTCCGACCACAGCGGCGGGAAGTTGCCCACCTGGTAGCCGCCCTCCCCCACGTCCCAGGGCTCGGCGATGAGCTTGACGCGGCTGATCACCGGGTCCTGCTGGATCAGGTCGAAGAACGCCGACAGCCGGTCCACCTCGTGGAACTGCCGCGCCAGCGTGGCCGCGAGGTCGAAGCGGAAGCCGTCGACATGCATCTCGGTGACCCAGTACCGCAGCGAGTCCATGATCAGCTGCAGTACGTAAGGATGCCGCATCAGCAGGCTGTTGCCGGTACCGGTGGTGTCGTAGTAATGCCCCCAGTCGCCGTCGACCAGGCGGTAGTAGGAGGCGTTGTCGATGCCCCGGAACGACAGGGTGGGCCCCATCTCGTTGCCCTCGGCGGTGTGGTTGTAGACCACGTCGAGGATCACTTCGAGGCCGGCCGCGTGCAGCGCCTTCACCATGGCCTTGAACTCGTCGACCTGCCGGCCCCGGCTGCCGAAGGCGGCGTAGGCGTTGTGCGGGGCGAAGAAGCCGATGGTGTTGTAGCCCCAGTAGTTGGCGAGGCCCCGGTCCTGCAGGACACCGTCCTGTACGAACTGATGGACCGGCATCAGCTCCACCGCGGTGACGCCGAGCGAGGTCAGGTGCTCCAGGACGGCGGGGTGCGCGAGGCCGGCATAGGTGCCGCGCAGCCGCTCGGGGACCTCCGGGTGGGTGCGCGTCATCCCGCGCACATGGGCCTCGTAGATGACGGAGTCGGCGTACGCGTGGCACGGCGGGCGGTCCTCGCCCCAGTCGAAGTGCGGATCGGTGACGACTCCCAGCATCGAGTGCCCGGCGCTGTTGCCCGGGGAGGGGCCGTCCGGCGCGCGCTCGTAGAGGGAGGCGTGGTTGTCGATCTGCCCGTCCACCGCCCGCGCGTACGGGTCGAGCAGCAGCTTCGCCGGGTTGCAGCGGTGGCCGAGGGACGGCTGCCAGGGGCCGTGCACGCGGTAGCCGTAGCGCCGGCCCGGGCCGACCTCGGGCAGATAGGCGTGCCACACGAACCCGTCGACCTCGTGCAGCGGAACGGACTTCTCGGCGCCGGAGTCGTCGACGAGGATCAGCTCGACGTGCTCGGCGACCTCGCTGAACAGGGCGAAGTTGGTGCCCTGTCCGTCGAAGGCGGCGCCCAAAGGGTAGGGGTGCCCGCTCCAGACGGGCACCCCTTTCCGGGATTTCCGACCCATCACCGGGCGACTTCCAGAGCGTCGTCCACGGGGGCCGCCGGGGCGGCCAGGGCGGCCACCGGGATCTCGCGGGGCACCTGGAGCACCTGGCGCAGGCTCGGCGCCGGGGCGGTCGGGACCAGCGGGACGCGCTCGCCGGTACGGGCACGCTGCGAGAACCAGATGATCTTGCTTCCGGAGTCCGAGGCACAGCAGCCCCAGCCGTCGCTCATGGCGGCGATGTCCGCCAGGCACGCCCGCAGGTCCTGGTCCGGACGCAGGTCGCGGTCGTCACCCCCGACGGCAGTGATGAGGTGCTGGCCGTTCCACCACATCTCGATCGACGTGGTCTTGTCCGTCGCGTGCTCGTCGATCGCGCGCAACAGCATTTCGGCACTGTGGCAGACCGGGTCCACGAGGTTGTCGAGGTCCCAGTAGCGGAGGTGGGCGGCCAGGATGCGGCTGACGTGTCCCACCCGATCCGGGCTGACTTCCACATCTAGGTGGTAGTAGCAGGGCACTGCGGTCTTCATCGTCGCTTGCTCCTCACCCGCGAAGCTCCCGCTCCCCTCACCCCGTCCGAGAGGGATCCCGGACACCGAGCGTGAGCGTTGATCGCTTCTGAGTCACCTCCACAGTGGGGTCACTACGCCATTCGTGCAACACGAGCCTCACGAACGGCCGGATGGTTGAAGGTCCAACAGGACGTTGGGTGGTCATCCGTGCACCATGAGTGAAAGCCTCGATCGCCGTAACGGTGCCGCGCCCTCCTCTGCGCGAACGCCACCCGACCGTCGGGAACGCGCCCAGTCGAGAGCGTGGAAGGTGAAGAGGGTCATGCTGCTACCCGCCAAGGCCGAAGTGGCCCGGCAGTTGCGGCGTTACCGGGCGTGGGAGCGCATCATGCTCGCCTCGCCCCACGACCGCGCGGTCCGGGCCACGTTCGAGGACTCGGGCTACACCTTGTGCGTACTGATGGGAAAGCGCTGCGCCCGGGAGGCGGCGGACGCGGCCGAGCGCTATCTGCGCTCCAGTCTGGCCGGCTATCTGCGCGAGCAGGACGGGCGGCCGCAGCCGGGTCGGGCGGCCCGACGCGCACCACCACCGGAGCGGCGTTCCACGGCGCCACGCCCCTGACCTGGCACCGTACACGGCGTTCCCCACGGGGCGGCAGCAGCCGAACCGTTTCTCGGATCGCGAAGCCGGGCCCGGTGCCCGGCTTCGCGCACGGCGGAGGTGAGATCCATGCGCAGGACCCCGGCCATCGGCCGTGTACCGGTACGTGACGTGCGGCCGGCCGTGGAATGCGGCAGACGCCCGGCGAAGGCGGTGGCCGGGGAGACTTTCCAGGTCACGGCCACCGTGTTCCGTGAGGGGCACGACGCCGTCGGCGCGAATGTCGTCCTGCGGGATCCGGCGGGCCGCCGTGGCCCCTGGACACCGATGCGCGAGCTGTCCCCCGGAAGCGACCTCTGGGGTGCGGAGATCACCCCGGACGCGACCGGCCGCTGGACCTTCCGCGTGGAGGCGTGGAGCGATCCGCTGGCGACCTGGCGGCACACCGCCTCCGTGAAGCTGCCGGCGGGCATCGACACCGGCCTGGTCCTGGAGGAGGGCGCCGAGCTCTACGAACGGGCGGCCGCCGGCGTGCCGAAGGGGCCGGAACGGGACCTGGTCCGGGCCGCCGCGCAGGCGCTCGGCGACGACACCCTGACGGTGCACCACCGGCTGAAGGCCACGCTGTCGCCCGGGGTGGGCGCGGTGTTGTCCCGGTATCCGCTGCGGGAGCTGGTCACCGTGTCCGAGGCGATGCCGCTTCTGGTGGAGCGGGAG
>NZ_JBIWPP010000040.1:0-70051 GCF_044768335.1 Streptomyces sp. NPDC101151
CTTTCGGATCCAGGTAAGTCATCGGGCCCAGGAACCTCCTTCCGAGTTCCTCCCGGCTGAGCCGGGGATACAAACAGAGCGCCTCGTGGCGCACAAACTCCGCTCGATCACCCAGCGGTGGGTGCCAAGTCCGGTGCCGTGGCGAGTGCGGCGCCGGGCGATCGCAGGCACGATGCCTGGATCGCGGATCTGGTCGCGGTAGATGAAGTATCGCTGGCCTCAGTATCCGTCCGCGCTGAAGTTCGTCATGGCGGATTCCCGTTCCGCCCGGACCGAGCGACCGGCAGCCGGGGCAATTGACGACAGCAGATGCTTCGCCGCAGGACGAGCGGCACTGTCGCTGCTCGGCACATCCATGCCGACAGTAATGGCCGCTGCCCCTGCTTCTGCGTATGGAGATCCACCGTCGGCGTCTGAACTCGTCCGCTGTGGTGGGAACTTGATGCCCAAGCCCGCTGCCGGCCGCTGAGGTACAGGGGCCGGAAATTGCGGCCACAGAGACGTACCTTGCGTGGTGTGGCTTCAGCCGCCGGCCCTGAACGCGTCCACACCGGTGACCTGGGCGACAGGTCCCACTGCCCGCGCCGCGTCTGTGGGATCCAGCACGTGCTGCGAAAGAGCGTTACGTCCGCAGCCGGAATCGGCTCGTCGCCGGCGGCCCGAACGACCAGTCGCTGCACGCTCAGGCCGCATCAGCGCTCTCCCTTCTGCACAGGGAGAGCGCGACACGTCGAGATCAATTGCCAGAGATGGCTCAGTTCGCAGAGCTGCGGCGGCCGTCCCCGCGGTTGGAGCCGCGGCCGGAGGTGCCGGCAGCGCCGCCCGTGGCCGCGCCGGCCGCTCCACGTCGGCCGGATCCGCGGACAGCCTTGCCGGAAGCGGTACCGGTCGTCGTACCGGCAGTGGACCGGCGGTCCGAACTGCGGCCGCCCGCGGCAACGGCACCACCTGTGGCCTTGCCGGCTACCGCCCGGCGGCCAGAGCCGCGCCCGCCCGTTGCCGAAGTGCCACCGGCCGCTGCCGCCCCGCCGGAGGCCCGGCGGTCCGAGCCCCGGTTACCCGTCCTGGTGGCGGCACCTGCCGCCGCTTCGGACCCGGAGCCGTTTCGGCGGCGACGGCCGGACCGCCTGCCGGGCTCGCTGCCGGCCTTCCGGGCCGGGCGGGTCGTCGTCGGTGTCGCCTGCTGGGGGACCTCGACGGTGACGGGCTCGCCGGAAGGCTCACGGGCGCCGGTGATGGTGGCCAGTTCCGCGTCGCTCGACGTGATGCGGGCCGTTCGGGGGTGGATGCCCGCGTCCGACATGAGCCGGGTGATGTCCCGCTTCTGGTCGGGCAGGACCAGCGTGACGACGCTGCCGGAGCCGCCGGCGCGGGCCGTGCGGCCGCCCCGGTGGAGGTAGTCCTTGTGATCGGCGGGGGGATCGACGTTCACGACCAGGTCGAGGTCGTCGATGTGTATGCCCCGGGCCGCGACGTTCGTGGCCACCAGCGCGGTGACCTGGCCGTTCTTGAACTGTTCCAGGGTGCGGTTCCGCTGTGGCTGGGAGCGGCCTCCGTGCAGTGCCGCCGCACGGACGCCGACGGCCAGGAGGCGCTTGGTGAGCCGGTCGGCGGACCTCTTGGTGTCGAGGAAGAGGATGACGCGGCCGTCGCGGGCGGCGATGCGTGTGGTGACGGCCTTCTTGTCGGTCTCGTCCTGGACGTGGAGCACGTGGTGCTCCATGGTGGTCACCGCCCCCGCGGACGGGTCCACGGAGTGCACGACGGGGTCGGTCAGGAACCGCTGTACCAGGCGGTCGATGTTGCGGTCCAGGGTGGCCGAGAAGAGCATGCGCTGCCCGTCGGGCCGCACTTGCTGGATCAGCTTGGTGATCTGCGGCAGGAAACCCATGTCGGTCATCTGGTCGGCTTCGTCCAGCACCGTGATGCGGACGTCGTCGAGCACAGCATCCCCGCGTTCCACGAGGTCGTTGAGTCTGCCGGGAGTCGCCACGAGTACTTCGACGCCGCGCCGGAGCGCACCGGCCTGCTTGGTGATGGACAGCCCGCCGACCACGGTGGTCAGCCGGAGGTTCACCGCCGTCGCGTAGGGGGTCAGCGCGTCCGTCACCTGCTGGGCGAGTTCACGGGTGGGCACCAGCACGAGGGCGAGGGGCGCCTTGGGCTCCGCGCGCAGTCCCGCCGTGCGGGCCAGGAGCGCAAGCCCGAACGCGAGGGTCTTGCCGGATCCGGTGCGTCCCCGTCCCAGCAGGTCACGGCCGGCGAGCGAGTTGGGCAGCGTGGCGCCCTGGATGGGGAAGGGGGCGGTGACGCCTTGCGCGACGAGGGTCCGCAGCAGCCCCGAGGGCATGTCCAGAGCGGCGAAGTCATCGACGGCGGGAAGCGCGGGTGTCGTGCTTTCCGGCAGCCGGAATTCCCTTGGCGACGAGGCGGACGGTGAGGGTGACGAGGCACGCCGGTTCGACTTCTGGGGCCTGCGGGACATGCAGTTCTTTGCCTTCCTGGAAACAGCACAAACCGGGGTCTGCACCATGACGGTGCGGACCCCGGAGAGCGGATATGCGTCCGGCGATCAGGCGGGGACGATGTTCTCCGCCTGCGGGCCCTTCTGGCCCTGCGTGACGTCGAAGGAGACCCGCTGGCCCTCCTGGAGCTCACGGAAGCCCTGGGTGGCGATGTTCGAGTAGTGAGCGAAGACGTCGGGGCCGCCGCCGTCCTGCTGGATGAAGCCGAAACCCTTTTCGGCGTTGAACCACTTCACGGTTCCCTGTGCCATGACCGTCTCCGTTCTGTAGGCAGAGGCCCCATCCGGAGATGCCGGAAAACAAAATGCGCCTGCAGGAGAAACATTCCCGTCAGGCGCACATACGTTCATGGGTACCACAACTGCAACAGCCATACCGTAGCACAACTCGCCGGCGCGTCGTGGATCGGCTATGTGCGCCGGGGTTCCTCGGAAAGGAGCCGCCCGCCTCCCCTCGCCGAGCCCGTCACGGACCGGAGAGGGGACGCCTCGTCGTCCTCGTCTCGGTGGCCGTTCGGCGGCCAAGTCCACGACCGGCCCCAGCAGTTCTCGTCCCGGTCCCCACACACCAGATCACCGAGTGGAGGCCCGACGACACCACCGGAAGCCCCCACAAGCTGTCAGCAGGTCCGAACTCTTCCGCCAACGATCCTCACGATCCTCCGCCGGCCATCCGGTCGCCCGGAAGACCGCGACAGGGTCCAGGTGGTCCCGCCAGTGCGTCACCTTGCGGTCCTTGACGGTGATCACGGAGACGAAGCGGTTGTCGTAGGCCCGCCGTGTGTGGACCGCCCGACCGTGCACCGCGTATTCGAGCACGACGACAGATGTCCTGGGATCCCGATGGACAGCCAGGCTGTCCGCGCTGCGCAGGACCATGACGTTGCCGTAGCCGCGATACAGGCCGGCAACCGCCTGGCGTCCCTCCACCCGTCGCGGATATCCGGGCACGGAGATCACATACTCGAAGATGACGTCCTCGGCCAGGAGGTCGAAGAAGTGCTCCCCGTCGACGAGGCCGGACAGCCCCTCCTCGATGATCCGGAAGAACGGGTCCAGCGCCGCGAAGTCCGCGATGTCGTCCATGGGCATGGTCACCGGGCCGCCGCGGAGAGCCATGCGGCGACGCTCCGCCGGGCGAAGTCGTGGAAGGCGGTCGGCGGCCGGCCCGTGACCTTCTCGATGTCGTCGTTGGGCCTGGAGCCGTTGCCCGAGATGATGGCCCCGGTCAGCCAGCGGAGCAGCACCGCGTAATCGGCGGGGGCGAAGCCGGCCGCGACGGCACCGTCGATCCACATCTCGCGGTCGATGTCGTCGTGCGTGACTGGTCGACCGATCACACCGGCGATGGTGTCGGCGACTTCGGCGACCGTGAGGGCCTGCGGGCCGGTAGGCGCGTACTGCGCGCCGGCGTGGGCGTCGGGCGCGGTCAGCGTCTCGACCGCGACGGCCGCGATGTCGGCCGCGTCGACGAAGGCTTCCGTGCCGCCGCCGGTCGGTACCGTGATCACCCCGTCGACGATCGGCAGGTGTGCGTCGCTGAAGTTCTGCATCACCCATGCGGGACGCAGGATGGAGTGCGTGATGGCCCCTCGGGAGGCGAGGTCGGTCTCTACGGCCCTGATGTCGACCTCGGGCGGTGCCTGGTCGCCGCCGTAGGTGCTGAGGTACGTGACGTGACGCACCCCGGCGGCTTCGGTGAGGTCGAGGAAGCCGGCCACCTGGTCGGCGTACGTGACCCGCAGGACGGGTGTGACGAGGTAGACGCGGTCGACGCCGGTGAGGGCGCCGGGGTGGGTGCTCGGGTCGTCCCAGTCGAACAGCACGTCGCCGCCATGGCGTGACGCGGTGCGGGCGCTCAGCCCCCGTTCTGCGAGCTTGTTCGCCACGAGCGAGCCGGTCCGCCCGGTGCCGCCCAGTACGAGCGCGGTCTGCGGTGTTTCGATCATGCGTCAATGCTGAGATGGCGCTGCGAGCGAATCAATGTGTGTTTCGCTCGTTCTTTTGTGTCAAACGCTCATCTCATTGACCAGGGCGGCCGTTCTGCTGATGCTGGTCGTGTGGATCTATTGGACGATCACCTCGCGAGGGCACGTGCCTCCGGCGCCGTTTTCGCCCGGACGGTGGCCGAGCCGCCGTGGGGGTTGCGGCTGGCCGGCTCGATCCAGCTGGCCGTGCACGCTGTCGTTCGGGGCAGGGGATGGCTGTGGCTCGACGACCCTGGGAGTGCCTGGGAACTCTCGCCGGGGGATGTGACGCTCGTTCGTGGTGGACCTGACCACCACATCGGGCACGAACCGGGCGCCGACTGCCTTGAGCCGGAGGAGTTCCGGGCCCGGCACGCACAGGACGGGCGTTCGGACGACCCGCGGGCGACGGTGTTCCTGTGCGGTGCCTACCGGTTCTCGGGTGACATCGGCAGCGGACTGCTCGAAGCGCTGCCTCAGGTTCTGCCGCTGTCGGCGGCGGTTGGCGACCCGGTGCGGGACGTGGTCGCGCTGCTGTCGCGTGAGCTGGCCGCACCGGAGCCGGGCCGGCCCACCGTGCTGGACCGGCTGCTCGACATTCTTCTGGTGCTCGCCATCCGAACCGGCTTCCGCCGGAGCGCGACCGCGCCGCGCTGGTACCGGGCGTCCGCGGATCCCCGGCTGAGCGCCGCGCTGCAAGCCATGCACGAGAACGCGGGACATCCCTGGTCGGTCCCCGAACTCGCCGCGATCAGCGGCCTGTCGCGGGCGGCCTTCGCACGGACCTTCCGGGACGTGCTCGGCCAGACTCCCATGCAGTACCTGACCGACTGGCGGATGACCCTCGCCCGGGACCACCTGCGCGCCGGTGAGCTCAGCCTGACGAACATCGCCGGCGTGGTCGGCTACGGCTCGCCCTACGCCTTCGCGACAGCCTTCCGGCGCCACCACGGGGACCCGCCCGGGGTGTGGCGGCAGCGGGAGTCGGCGCGCGCGGGCGCGGCCCCGGGGGACGGTCACCCCGCGAGCTGAGCCCGCCCGACGTCCGCGGCGGCACACGAGCCGACTCGACCCCGAAACGGCGCCGCCCGGCGATGGCGGCGATGGCCCGGAACCCCTGGACAGGGGACCCGCCGGTGCTTGCTCGTACGGCGACGCCGGACCAGCGCCGCGACGCGCCGCCGCCAACTGCCGTCACCTCTCGTCGACATCAACGAACGCAGAGATCGTCGGCCGAGACCACTCCGCCAGGCAGACGCTGCTGCTGAACGTGCACGAAGCCACAGCCCGTGATCGCCCGGTCCGGTGGTGGCTCTACCCGATTGGACGATACTTCCGACGGTCGGCGCGGCATACGGGCCGCTTAGGATCCGTGCACGTGGCAGACATCCCCGAATTCCTGATCGAGCTGGAGCGTGCAGCCGAGACGGAGCGTGCCCGCCTGGCCGGCCTCGCCGCCGAGGAGTACGACGAGCAATGGCGTCGCTGGCGTACGGCGTCGGAAACGGTGCAGGCCGCGATCACTGCTCATGCCGAGGAGACGGGGGGCAGCCGGTACGAGCTGGAGCAGGCCGTGAAGAGGGCGGTCAGGCACACCGAGGAGGATCCGGCGGAGTAGCTGCCTGTGCCGGGGGCCGGCGCGCCGGGGCTCCTTTGTCATGGGGGGGCGTGAGGCTGCCGGTCGCCACGGGAAGGTGGCGGGGGCCGCGCAGGACGGGGTTGACGCGGTAGGGCGGCGGGTCCGCCGACAGCCGTGGACTGATGATCCGGCGAAACAGCTCGGGCAGGGCGAACCGCGCCTCCATCCGGGCCGGCGGGGCGCCGAAGCCGTAGTGGATGCCGGTGCAGAACCCGAGGTGCTCGTTGTCCGCGCGGTCGGGATCGAACCGGTCGTGGTCCTCGAAGCGCTTCGGGTCACGGTTGGCCGAATCCCGCATCAGCCGGACCGGCGAACCCTTGGGGATGGTGATGCCGGCGATGTCGATGCCGGTCAGGGCGGCGGTGAACGGTACGAACTGGACCGGCGGCTCGTGGCGCAGCACTTCCTCGATGTGCGGGACGACCAGGTCCGGTTCCTTCCGGAACCGCTCGAGGACGTCGGGGTGGCGCAGCAGTGTGAGCGTCGCGTTGCTGATCAGGTCGACAGCGGTCTCATGGCCTGCGATCAGGAGCGGTATCGAGGTGGCCACCAGCTGCGGAGTCGTCGCGAGTACGCAGCACGAAAACCCCGTCCGACGCCGCCTGTTCCGGATGGAACCAGGGCCGGGCCTTGGTAACGGTGCTGATCAGCAGGCGGTCGTAGGGAACGGCGTCGCCGTCCGCAAGGATCACGTTCCTGGCGGCTCGGTCCAGGCCCGCGGCGCCCACGCCCAGACGCCATTCGGCGTCGATGTCACGCCTGCGCGGCAGCGCGGTCGCATCGGCGTCCTCCAGCCCCAGCACCACCTGCTTGGACAGCGGAAGCCGGTCGTACGGCTCGTCGCCGATCAAGGTGAGCGTGCCGGTGAAGCCCCTCTCGCGCAGGGTCCCGCCGCGCGCAGTCCGGCCGGCGAGGCTCCGACGACCACGAGGCGTCCCTCCCGCCGGAGGGCCTCGACACCGGTGTCAGCCGACACGGCCCTCCACCCCGTTCGTCGGTTCGTCGGAGAGGTCGACAAGTATGGCCTGGACCGGACAAGCGGCCGCAGCCTGTTCCACCTGCTCGCGCAGCGCTTCGTCGCTGCGGGAGGTGAGGAGCAGCGCCTCCCCGCCGTGCAGAGCGAACACGTCCGGAGCGAGAAGGGCGCACTGCGCGAGTTCCTACACCGGTTGAGATCGACGACAAGCCGCATCTGGAACCCCGCTTCGTGCTCAGGCCGCGCTGACCGCAGGACCCGCAGCCCCTGTGCGTTCGGTTCCGTCGAGTGGTTGGCATGCCTCCACTCCAGGATCGGCTCGGCGAGAGGGCCTCGCAACGCGACAGCCGTGCAGTCGGCGGCCTGCTGACGCCCGCCCCCGCGCGGGTCCGAAGGCGGCACGGCGGCCGGGTCGGGCGCAGTCCTCGCGCTGCCCAGCGCCAGGGCCGGGGAGGGTCATACAGCGCCATGAACCATCTGACGCCGACGAGGAGTTCCGTACCGGAGTGGACGGGGCGAGGACGCCGGGGAGATGAACGGCCCGTGACCGATCACCCCCTCGTTGTACTGGATCCAGACAGTGATCCGGGCCCCGTGCAGGTGGCTGAGGGGGCCGCTTCCCGGAGTTGTGCGAACCCCGGATATGCCGGGCAGTCTGGAGGTGGGGGCGCATGGTGTGTCCGCAAGGGGGCACGGCCGGCAGCAGCGACGTCACCGCTGACGCCGGGCACGACGGGAAGAGGCCCCATGAACGAACGTCCGCTGATCGAAGACCACGGACTCATCGGTGACCTGCAGACGGCCGCGCTGGTCTCCACCGAGGGAACGATCGACTGGTTCTGCAGCCCGAGATTCGACTCACCGAGCATCTTCGGAGCACTGCTGGACGGCGACAACGGCGGCCACTGGACGATCGCTCCCCAAGCGCCGACGTATGCGACCAAGCAGCTCTACTACCCGGACACCTGTGTGCTGCTCACCAGATTCATGACCGAGCAGGGCGTCGGGTCGGTCGTGGATTTCATGCCGCCTGCCTCGCCACACAATCCGACAGGCAATCACCGGCTGGTCCGCATGCTCCGGTGCACGCGCGGCGAGATCTCGTTCGACATCGAGATCGCCCCTCGGTTCGACTACGCGCAGCAACCACATGAGGTCACTCCGTGCATGGGCGGCTGGAAATTTGTCAGCCGGGACACGGATGTGGCCATCCATGTGGTGGACACACTGGACGATGAGTGCGCGAGCGACCGGAGGATTCGCTCCGGCGACGTGTGCATGACCGTAGGGCTGCGAGCCGGCATGACCCGCGGCCTGGTGCTGGAGACGTTCGCTGACGGCCCGCCACGCATCGTTCCGCCGGAGGAATGCGAGCGGCTCCTGGAAGACACCATCGCCTTCTGGCACAACTGGCTGGCGCATTCCCGCTACACCGGACGGTGGCGGGAGATGGTCAACCGTTCCGCCATGACGCTCAAACTCATGACGTACGCCCCGTCAGGCGCCATGGTCGCGGCTCCGACCACCAGCCTGCCGGAACAGGTCGGAGGCGAGCGCAACTGGGACTACCGCTACGCGTGGGTACGCGATGCCTCCTTGTCCCTTCACGCGCTGCTCGGGCTGGGATTCGCCGAGGAAGCCGTGGCGTTCACCGAGTGGCTGGGCGACCGCGTTCAGGAATACACCGGTCCGGGCGAGCATCCTCTGAAGATCATGTACCGCGTCGACGGCTCCTCCGACCTGACGGAGCAGACCCTGGGCCACTGGGAAGGCTACCGGCGCTCCGCTCCGGTGCGGATCGGCAACGGTGCCGCAGACCAGTTGCAGCTCGACATCTACGGATCGGCATTGGAGTGCCTCCATTTCGCCGACCAGAGGGGTCTGCCGACAACGTGCCGCATCTGGCAGGCGCTGATCAACACGGTGGACTGGGTGTGCGAGAACTGGGACCGTCCCGAAGCCGGCATCTGGGAAACACGGGGCGGTGACAAGGACTTCACCTATGGACGGCTCATGAGCTGGATCGCGCTGGACCGGGCCATCCGCATGGCCACCCGGAGCGGTCGCCCCGCCGAGGTGCCGCGCTGGACCAAGGAACGCGACGCCATCTACTGGCAGATCCAGCAGCGAGGATGGAGTCCGGCACGTGCCGCGTTCACCCAGTACCTGGGCAGCGAAGTCCTGGACTCCGCGCTCCTGCGGATGCCTGCGGTGGGGTTCATCCCACCGCAGGACGGGCGGTGGCTCTCGACCCTGGACGCGATCAGGAAAGATCTCGTGTCCGACGGCCTCGTCTACCGCTACGACCCCTCTGCCTCTCCCGACGGACTGCGCGGATCCGAAGGCACCTTCTCGGCGTGCACCTTCTGGTACGTCGAAGCCCTCGCTCGCGCCGGCCATCTGCGTGAAGGGCGACTCGTCTTCGAGAAGATGCTCACCTACGCCAACCATCTCGGCCTGTACTCCGAGGAAATCGGGCTGACCGGCGAGCAACTCGGCAATTTCCCACAAGCATTGACCCACCTCGCCCTCGTCACCGCCGCACTGAGCCTGGATGCTCATCTGGACGCCGCCAGACCGGGCTTCCCACCCACCTCTCCGCTTCCGGTTCCCTTTCTCTACGCGCAACCGATGGCGGCAGCGGCCGGAGGCCCACCTGTCACGCCTACGACCCCATATCCGTCGGACCACGTCATCCGCAGGTGAGCGCACCACCCGTCCCGCATCGGTCAGCCTCGTGCGGTCGAGGGCCGCGTCCGTCCCTGTCGCCGTGCCGGCACCACGACCGGCTTGCGATCACCCTGCACCGGCGTGGATCCCGGTCTCAGGCTGCCGCGTGGCGACGGCGGCGGTGACGGGAGGCGATGGTGGCGGTCAGGGCCTCGACGGCGTCGACGGTCGCGGTGCTCAGGGCGACCGCACGGCTGGTCGTGGCGCGGCCGGAACCGTCGGCCAGCAGGCCGGAGCGGGCGGTGAAGGAGTCGAAGACCGACCGCAACGCCCCCGGGGCCACGGTCTCGGCTCCGGCGGCGGCGCGGGCCAGGGCGGTGAGGTGTTCGTGCAGCGGATCGACCAGTTCGGTCAGTTCCGGCACGGTGTCCTGCTCCGTACGCGGCAGGTGTTCGCCGAGCTGGGTGACGCATCCGGCGACCGTGGACACCTGAGTCCTGATCTGTGTCAGCTGCGCACTCGACCAGGGGCCGCGGTGCTCGGCCGGCTCGGCGTGCGACTGCTCGACCGCGGCCTCCAGGTGCTCCCTGACCTGCCGTGATCGCGCCCGCAGTGTGTCGACGGCTGCCCGGTCGGCCGCCCCGACGTCGGCGTAGCCGGTCAGCAGCTCGGGCAGCAGTCGGTCCTGCACCCGCAGCCACTCCGCGAGCAGGCCCGGCACCCGCCGGGTGGACCAGGTCGGCCAGACCAGGAAGATGAGCACAGCGAGCGCGGCGCCGACCACCGTGTCGGCGGCGCGCGCCCACGCCGCGGGCCCGGGCAGCCCGCCGACGTGGTGGATCAGGAAGACGATCCAGGTCGTCAGCCACAGGTTCAGCATCAGCTGTCCGGTCCGCAGGGTCACGAACGACGCGGCGGCCAGCACCACCGCCAGGACCGCGAGGCCGACGGGCGACCAGTTCGGCAGGGACAGCACCCAGGCGAAGAGGCCGCCCAGCACGGCCCCGGCCGCTCGTCCCCAGCCGCGGGCGATGGTGTGTCCGTACTCGGGGAAGAGCACCAGCATGGTGGTCAGGGCCACCCAGAAGCCGTGCGCGGAGATGCCCAGCCCGCCCCACCCGCCGATCGCCCGGCCGATGACCTCAGCGACCACCACGCCCACGGCGAGCCGCACCGCATGGCGGAAGATCGGCGATCGGGGATGCAGCTGGGCCCGGATCCGCCGGGCGGTGCGTGCTACGGCGGGGGTGCCCGCGTACAGGCCCGGCACCTCGGTGTGGGGTTCCAGTACATCGCCGAGGCGGTCGTCGGTCGAGCGCAGGGCCAGCTGCTCGGCCGGCCGCAGCCGCGCGGCCAGGTCGCGCGGGCCGTGCTCGGGGGAGGCGGCCGCCCACGACTCCAGGACGGTGCTGACTTCCTCGGGGGTGCGGTGCTCGCGGCCGGAGGCCACGGTACGGGAGATGTTGCCGAGCACCTGTGCCGCGGCGGCCAGGGCCTCGCGGTTCGCGGGCGCCGCCGCGGGTATCGTCAGCCGCACCGTGTGCAGCGCGCGGCGGATGCGTTCGGCCTCTCCCAGCAGTCCGAACAGGGCCGCTGCCGCCGGCCGACTGAACTGCGGCAGCAGATCCAGGGTCTGCCGGGCCGTGGTGAACGGAGCGGACCCGCCCAGACCGGGGGCGTCGGCCGCGACCGAAGCCTCGGCGAGTGATGTGTAGAGGGCCGCGAGGGCACGGCGCTGGGCGGCGAACCGTGGGCCGTACGGCGGGAGCAGTTGCACCAGCACGACGAGTCCGGTCCCCACCGCGATCCACCCGGCCATCACCAGCCCGCCATGGACGTCTGGAGCGAGATCCGCAGTGATCATCAGCCCGATGACGGCGAGGCAACCCCGGATGCCGGGCGCGATGCCCAGCGTCCGCCACATCCCGGTGGCGAAGGCCGCGACCGCGAGCAGCAGCAGGAACAGCCAGGTGGTGCCGTGCACCAGGGCCCCCAGCACCGCCATCGCGCTGAAGGCCGCGGCCATCCCGAGCGCGTTCACCAGAGGGTGTCGCAGCGGGCTCAGCAATGTACCGATGCCGCAGATGAATGCACCGACGCTGGCCATGGCCCCGGCCACCGGGTCGTCCAGCAGCAGGCCGAGGACCGTGGCGAGCAGCACGGCCAGTACGGCCCGGGCGATCGCCGACGGGGCGGCGAATGCCCGTTGAATGCGCAGGCCGTCCCGGCCGATCGTGACCAGCGACGACCACCAGCGCATGTCCGGGCCTCCTTGGCGGCGCGGCGCGGGAGCAGCGCTTCTCATCCTCTGCCAGCTCCGGCGTGGCTGCCACTCGCCGCATCTGCAGGGCGACGCTCAAGGTGGTGAGACAGGCGGTCACCGTGCGCTCGTCCGAACAGCTCCGGGCCCGGCAGCGGAAGCGTCGGGCCCGCGCCCACGAGGCGTTCACGGCGGCTGTCCGCGCCCTGCTCGTCATGCGGCCCGGTGCGTGAGGATGGCGCTCGTGATCTGGCCGGGCACGAAGTCCTGGACGTCGCGTGGGGAGGCGGCCATACGGTCGGCGCGGAAGCGGCGGGGTGTGCAGCCGGCCACAGGGGGCCGACGACACCGAACACAAGGCCGAAACTGCGGGGGAGAGGCCCGTTGCCGGCGCGGTGGAGGTGGGGCAGGAGGTGAGGGTCTGGGCCGGTGTCTGCGAGGCGAGGCTCCGCTCGGTCACCGGCTCAACTGCTGCCTCTCCAAAACGCGGGTGCCTGGCGCGCAGCTCTGCGTCAGTTCGTCGAGTTCAGCGACAGCCAGCCTCCCGGCGGAGCCGCGTCGGCTGTGGTCGAGCAGTGAGCATGCGGTGTCCAGCCACTGCGGGAGCGGTCTGACTCCGACGAATGCGGCGAGGCGGGTCAGCTCTTGGCGAGGGCTGTCGAGGAGGTCCTCGTAGGCAAGCGTGGTGCGCTGCGTGACGGGCAGCCGGTTGAGGAACTGCGTGCCCTGGGTGACCAGTTCCGACCACAGGGCGCCGAACGTCCGCAGGGGCAGGTCCCGGTCGCGTACGAGGGCAGGATCGAAGCGCTCTCCGAGGAGCGGCGCCAGGTCGAGGGGCAGTGAGCGCACGTGCTCGGCGGTCAGGTCGGCGAAACTCTTGATCCCGGCTCGTGCCTTGATCTCAAGCAACAGGGAGATCGTGCGGTATCCCGGGTGGCGGCTCATGGACAAGGCGCAGTCCGGCCCGTCTCTGAACATGTGTACGAACCTCGCGTGCGGGAAGGCGGCCCGTAGCCCCGGTGCCCAGCCTGTCGAGTAACCGGAGCGCTCCACGACGGCGGTGCGCCCGAACCGTGTGCAGAGCAGCCCGAACAGCGCTTGATGGTGCTCGGCAGCGCTGCGCTCGGGCCACCGGACCACTGCTTCGCGGAGCTCGTCGAGGAGCCCGTCCGGGTCATCTGTGAGGTGAGGCAGCACCATCAGGGACAGCGCTGGAATGCCGGTCGTCTCCGAGGAATACCTGCCGGGGCGGCGCGTGTAGAGGAATTCCGGCAGTGGCAGCCCGCTGCGGATCATTCGCTCGAAGTGCGGGGCGGGCTGGAAGAGGTGTTGCCAGAACTCCTCGCCGGTCAGCGTGCCTTCGGGGAAGGAGGCGTCGCCCACGGAGGCCATGTACTCGTTGAGGCTCAGTACGTCCGGATGGGCGTTGAGGATGCGCGAGAGTGCGGTCGAGCCGCTGCGGCCGGTGCCGATGACGAACGTCAAGGTACGCATGGCCACTCTCCGCAGCTTGGTAGCACTCTGGACCTCGGCCCCGGCTACCGCAGCACTATGCCATGCTCGCGACGTCTGCCGGACAGGCGCGCGCTGGTCGAAGCCGACCAGGACCGGGCCCGGCAGGGCTGAGCATCTGCCCTCCCTGCCGGGCGTCACCGTCCTCGATCCGGACCCGGCCGCTGCCCCGGCCACGTGCGACTGCTTCAAGTCCAGCGGCAACTGCAACTGCAACTGCAACGGCGGCGAGGGCGGCGAATGCACCGAGGCGGCCATCCGCTCCGGCACCAAGCAGCTCCCGTCAGGCAGCTCCTACCAGGCAACGGGAAGCTCGATCGGGAAGCGGCGGATCGTCTCCGTGTCCCAGCGCACCTCCTCCGGCGGTACCGCCAGCCGCAGCCCCGGAAAGCGTTCCAGCAGCTGCCCGATGGCCACTTCCAGTTCCGCCATGGCCAGCGGCACGGCGATGCACCGGTGTCCGCCCCAGCCGAAGGTCATGTGCGGCGCGGGGGGACGGTCCGGGTCGATGAAGTCCGGGTCCGGGTAGCGGTCCGGGTCGCGGTTCGCCGTCAGGTACGAGACATGGACGAAGTCGCCCTTTCGGATGCGTACCCCGCCCATCTCGACGTCCTCCAGGGCCACCCGGGGAATGCCGACGCCCTTGCGGAAGGGGATGACGCGGAGCATCTCGTTCAGGCTGTCCGTCAGGGCCTCGGGCCGGCTCCTGAAGTGCTTCATCAGCTCGGGACGGGTCAGCAGGAGGTAGCAGATGTTGCTGATCTGACAGGTGGCCGTGTCCTGCCCGCTGAGCGTCAGCGTCAGCGCCATGACCGCCACTTCCTGGTCGTCGAGCACGTCGTCGCCGTCCCTGGCGGCGACCAACGCGCTGATCAGGTCCTTTCCGGGGGAGCTCCGCCGCTGTTCGACCAGCTCGCCGAAGTACGCCCGAAGCTCCGCCTTGGCGGTCGCGGCGATCTTGCCTCTGTCGGGGCCGGTGGCGAGCAGTTGACGCAGGTTCTGCTGCACGCGAGCCCAGTCGTCGTGGGGAATCCCGAGAAGGTCGAAGATGGTCTGCTGGGGCAGCGGGTCCGACAGGTGGTGCACCAGATCCACCGGCGGCCCCTGCGCGGCCATCTCGTCGAGCAGGGTGCCCGCGCGCCGGGTGATCTTCCCTCGCATCCGATCCACCTGCCGCTGGCTGAACGCCTGCGACGTCAGGTGTCGCAGACGGCTGCTGTGCGGCGGGTCCATCACATTGATCGACTCGGCGGAGACGATGGGTTCCGGCGTCAGCCGCGGGTAGTCGTGGTCCAGAATTGCCGCTCGGCTGAACCGTTGATCGGTGGTCACCTGCTGCACTCCCTCGAACCCGGTGACCAGCCAGGCGTCGGAGTCACCGTAGGGGAGTCGGATTCGGGTGATGGCATCGCGGTCCATGAGCGCCGCCAGGGAGGGATCGAACTCCAAGCCCTCGCTGAAGTCGAACGGGCAATGGATCGCGTTGTCGCCTTGGGGCATCTTGCCGTTCTCCCTCTCTCGCTGCTTTCGTTATTCCATGCATATGCCACTCCGTGGTACCGGGCCACCGGGGCAGGTCCAGTGCGCTGTTCCGCCCGATTGCCCGGCGGCCCGTCGGCCCGGTCAGGCCCGCACCTGCCCCGGAACTGCGCCGATGGCGTCCGACGCGGCGCGGGACATGCGCAGAGTGGGTGGACTCACCGCCGAGCGCCGGGCGTCCGACCGGACCGAGTTCACGCAGGTCAGCGCCACGCGGACGACTGACTCCCCGCAGTCACCGGCTCGCTGAGGGCCCTGCTCACGCTGCTTCCGGGCCGGTTCGGCGCGACGGGTGACGTGCGGGTGTTGGCGGCCCTCACCACTCCGCTGCCCACCGCCCTACGGCGTGGAATTGCCCGACGGCCTGCACCCGATGACGCCGAACAGCCCCGGCACGGCTTCCGTTTCAGCGCGGGCTGGGGGCGAGAAAGGAGAGCCGGAATTTCCGTCGCGTGCGGCCCGACCCGGTCGTGGAATTCAGCGTCGACAGCGCAATGCCACGAAGTTCTATGTGACGCAACTCGTCCGAGGGGCAGGACGACGGCGGGTTGGTGCGGTCATCGATTGGCGTACAGAGCCTCCAGGCCCCCCGAGAGCGCGGCGCGTACGTGGCGGGTGGGCTCGTCGACCAGCACCTCGGGTTCGTCATTGAGCAGTGCAGTCATGGTCTGCTCGGCCACGTCGGCTGCAAGGATCTTCGGCGAGTCGACATCCGCCGTCAGGTCGGTGTCGACATAACCCGCATGCACACCGACCACCAGCGTGCCCTGCTCCCGCAGCGCCAATCGGAAGGCGTTCGTCAGCGACCACTGAGCGGACTTGGAGGCCGCGTAGCTCGGAAACCGCCTGTTGGCCACCCACGAGGCCACAGACAGCATGTTGACCAGCGCTCCGCCACCGTTGGCGGCCAGTACGGGCGTGTATGCACGCGAGACGGCCCAGGTGCCGAAGAAATTGACCTCCATTTCGCGCCTGGCACCGTCGAACGGCCCCTCCAGGAGGGACGGGCCACTGGCGACGCCGGCGTTGTTGATGAGGATGCTGACATCGCCGGCGGCGCGTGCGGCCGCGGCGACCTGCTCCTCGTCGGTGACATCCAGCCGCAGCGGAACCAGCCCGGGGTCCCGGAATGTCTCCGGCTCCCGGACTCCGGCGTAGACCTTGGCGGCGCCGTGCGCGTGCAGTGCCCGGGCGAAGGCCAGCCCGATGCCGCGGTTCGCTCCCGTGACAAGGGCTACCGAACCCTTGATGTCCATGATCACCCTCCCTGCGTGTGGGGTGTGAAGGACTCCCTGCTTCTGACGCTAGGCCCCAGCCGACGGCTGATCCACCCGTGACCCGACCACACCTGCCTCGGTACCTCCTCGCGCAGTCGATGGCCGAGCTGAGCGTGCCAGACATGCCTGCGGCCTACCTGCGAGAACCTGCAGAGGCCGAAACCGTGCTGGCCCGTGGCGCCCAGGCGACCGAACCACCTCGCTTGAGGGACACACGACCAGGTCGGTTGGTCGGCGAAGGTGCGCCGGTCAGGCAGTGCGTGCAGGGTTGGGTGCCGTCGTGGAGGCGGGGGCGTAGCGGGCCCGCATCGCGTCACCGGCAGCGGGTCCTGCGGTGAAAACGTACGCGTTGCTGTCGTCAAGTCGGCGTCCGGTCCTGGCGTCGACGACCACGGGTTCGACCTCCTCGCCGCTCTGCGCATCCACGAGGATCATGCTGCGCTCGGGCGGCGCGAGGCGGGAGTTGCCCCACGCGGCCAGGGCGAGGATCACCGGGCGCAGGGAACGCCCCAGCTCGGTGAGGACATACTCGTGACGGACGGGGTTGGCTTGGTAGGGCCGGCGCTCCAGCAGGCCGGCTGCGACGAGGGTCTTCAGCCGCGTGGTGAGCATGCTGGAGGAGATGCCCAGATTCTCCTGGAACTGGTCGAAGCGGGTGTAGCCGTCGAAGGTGTCATGGAGGATCAGCAGAGTCCACCACTCGCCGACGTGCTCCACCGTCGTGGACAGCGGGCATTCCCGGTCCTCCAGTCTGATCCGGCTCGCCATCGTGGCCACCCTCCCAGTCACTGTTAAAGTCGAAGCTAGTTGCTTCTATTTTAGCAGTGAAGAGTAGGAGTGGCGTCCCGTCCCTACGCCCTCCCGGAAACGGAAGATGCCATGCCCACCGCCCGCAGCGAATCCCTCGATGGCCGCCGCGCCCTGGTCACCGCGGGCACCAAGGGCACTGGCGCGGCCATCGCCCGGCGCCTCACCGAGGCCGGAGCGAACGTTCTCGTCACCTCCCGCAGCCGCCCCGACGACATTGAGGAGAAGGCGTTCATCGCAGCCGATCTGTCCACCGCCGAAGGCGCAACCCATGTGATCGCCGAGGTGGACGCGCGCTACCGTCTCACCGGGCTTCATCCAGACCACCGCCGCCGACAACCTGGTCGCCCGGATCGCAAGCGAAGCCGGCATCACCCAGGAAACGGCGCTGGGCCGCCCCATGGACTCGCTGGGCGGCATTGCCCTCGGGCGCCCCAACCGGCCCGAGGATGTCGCCGAGCTGATCGCCTCTCTCGTCTCCGACCGTGCCTCGTCCATCGTCGGCGCCGAGCACGTCATCGACGGCGGCACACACCTACCGTCTGACCCTCCGACCACCCACAGGACCGTCATGCCCGAACAGCAGCCCCGCACCACCGCCCCGCAGACACTGCCCGCGACGATCACCCGCTACCTCAAGGCCCATCGCGCCCACGACACAGCCACCGCAGTCACTGCCTTCACGGATGACGCCACCGTGACCGACGACGGCAGGACCTACCAGGGCACCAGCGCAATCGAGCGGTGGCTGAGCCGCTCCGCCAGCGAGTTCACGTACACCATCGATCTCACCGGCGCCCAGCAGATCGACGCGACCCACTACATCGCCACACACCACCTGGAAGGCAACTTCCCCGGCGGGTCCGTCGACCTGCGCTACCAGTTCACACTCCGCGACACCCTCATCGAGACCCTCGTCATCGAAGTCTGACCATGCTCCGTCGAAGAGCTGGGGGCGGGGACGGGGTGGGTACGTCCGGGGCCTCGTACAGGACCAGCCCGCCGGAGCCGACGCACCTGTTCTACGGCCGGCAGGGGACGGACGTACGCCAGGGCGCGCGTACGCCAAGTGGCCGCGCCGAGCGTACGGGGCCGGCCGTCGCCCTCCCGCGTCGGCGGGTTGGGCCAGTATCTCGCCGTGCAGGGGGACGGTGGGTGTCAGGAGGGCGGGCAGCCAAACCAGTTCACCGTGCCGTTGTCGGAGGTGTAGCCGAGGCACCTGATGGTTTTGTCGTGCAGGGTCTCGGTCCGGTCGACGCCTCCGTTCAGATTGTCCGTCTTGTAGTGGGGCTGTACGAGGGTGTCGATCTCGATGGTGTACCAGCGGCGTTTGTTGTCCGGCAGGCTGCAGCCGTGGCCGGTCACGTTGCGGCTGAGCCCCTCGCTCCAAATGGGCCGCTCGGCGCGGTCGCAGTGGGCGCGGGCGGTGCGGGCATCGGCGGTGCCGGCACCGGTGCCGAGCAGGGCCGTGGCGCCCGCGGCCACCGCCGTTGTGGCGCCGAGCAGGCGCTTCAGGGTGCGGTTCATCGATTGGTCCTCCTGCCAGGTGTGGTGACGGCCGGGAGTCGCCATGTCACCGTAGTGCGATGGTCACACTTATTTGTGATGCCCTGCGCGGCAGGTGGCGGCGCAGTCACCCGACCTGGTGACGCCGGTGATGCCAATGCAGCAGGCCGGGGTCACACCCCCGCTCGGCCCGGAGCGACCGTCAGTTCGTGTCGGGGGAGCGCATCCCCGTCTCCGGTCCCGGCGGACGCCGACGAGCCCACCGATGGTGGACCGAAGGGAGCGGGTCCGGGGGTGTCCCGGGCAGGAGGCGGAGACTTCGAATGACCGACTTCGAACGGGTGCCGACACTTGAGCGTGTCGGTGTACCCGTGCGGGTCGGCCTGTGGATTTACGGCGGGCGGGGCAAGCGGCGACGCAGCGTTTCCCCGCCGGTTGGTCCGGTACGACTACCACCGGCCCCGCACAGGCATCGAGGGCCGAACACCAGGCAGCCGCGTCACCAGCCTGTCCAGGCCGCACACTTGGCCGTTGTTGGGGAGGTTCAGCGGAGTTCGACGGTGATGCCGACCCGTGCGGGCAGTCGGAGGACGTCGTCGACGTGCGGTGTCTCGCCCGCTGGGTCCACGCTGACCGAGGCGAGCGCGCGTCGGGCCACTTCGGCGTCGTGCCATGTCGCAGTGGCGGCGTTGCGGCCGGGCAGAGTCGCGATCTTGATGCGTACTCGCCGTGCCCGAGGCGGGCGATGCCGGCGTCGGTGAGGCCGAGTCCGATGCTACCGGCGACTGACGAGAAGTGATGCGGGCTCGCGTTCCTGCTCGGTCGGGCGCCGCACTTCGCACGAGGACGCTCACGGCAGTGCGAGCGCCCCGGGCCGATGCCCGGGGCGCCCCTGTCGCTGCGGCAGCCGCTTCTCCTATGCCACAGCGACCGATTGCCTGCCGGTCCAGGCCGGCCGTAGGCCGCTGATCATCCCCCTTCCCTCTCGCGTCTTCTGCCGGCGCCAGCCTGGGCTGGCAGGCCGCTGACGCGAGGCTCACGGCCATGCGCGGCGCCCGGGACTGCCGACGCGGCTCACAGTGCCCGGCTCGGGCGGCGGAGGAACGGGTTACGACCGACACGTCAGGGTCTCGTAAGGATCGCGAGCGCTCCGATCGAGGACGTCCTGGGCGCGCCGAGCGGCGTCGGATGCCTGGTCGGAGGCTTGGGGCCGGGCGAACGAGGACAAGGGGCGGCAGTGCATCGGGGGGTGTTGGCCGTGCGGGCGGAGGCTGAGGCCTCGGTAAGGACGCGTGCCTGCTCGGCACGGCCGAGCACAAGGGGTGCCTCACGGCCCAGGCGGCCTGGGACAGCGGCCTGGGCCGCGTTCCGCGGAGGTGAACGCAGAGGTCCTGCTTCCGGTGCTGTCACCCGCCTCCTGCACCTGCCCGTGCGCTGAGGCTCACAGGTCGTTCACCAGCACGGCCGCCCCGTCGAAGCGGCCTGCCTTCAGATCGCCGAGCGCCCGCTGCGCCTCGGAGAGCGGGTAGGGGTGCGTGGTGGCCCGCACGCCGTACCGGGCCGCGAGGTCCAGGAACTCCCGGCCGTTCTCCCGGGTGTTCGAGGTGACGCTGCGCAGCTCCTTCTCGTAGAACAGCTCGCTCTCGTAATGCAGCACCGGGACGTCGCTGAGATGGATGCCTGCGACCGCCAGGACTCCGCCCCGGTCCAGTGCCTGCAGTGCCACCGGTACAAGATCACCGATCGGCGCGAACAGGATCGCCCCGTCCAGCGGCTGCGGCGGCAGGTCGTAGACCCCGCCGGCCGACGCACATCCGAGGGCGAGCGCGAGCCGCTGCGAGGCCTCGTCGCGGGTCAGGACGTGCACGGTCGCCCCCTGCGCCAGCGCGATCTGCGCGCACAGATGGGCGCTGCCGCCGAACCCGTACAGCCCGAGGCGCCCGTCCGGCGGCAGTGACGTCCGCAGCAGCGCCCGGTAGCCGATGATGCCCGCGCACAGCAGCGGCGCCAGTGCGACATCGTCCATATCGGCCGGCAGCTGGTAGGCGAAGGCGGCCGGCACGGTCGTGTACTCGGCGTAGCCGCCGTCGGTGTCCCAGCCGGTGTACTCGGAGCCGGGGCACAGGTTCTCGTCCCCGCGCAGGCAGTAGCGACACGTGCCGTCCGTTCGGCGCAGCCACGCCACTCCCACCCGGTCGCCGACCGCCCAGCCGCTCACGTCCGCGCCGATTCCGGCCACCACGCCGACCACCTCGTGCCCGGGTGTCACCCCCGCCCGGCGCACCGGCAGGTCTCCCTCGGCGACGTGCAGATCTGTACGGCACACACCGCAGGCCCGCACCCGCACCAGCAACTCACCGGACCCAGGCACCGGGACCGGCCGCTCCACGAACCGCAGCGGCTCCCGCTCGACGGGCCCCGGCCGGTCCACCACCCATGCGCGCATCGCCTGTGCCCCGTTCCGTCCACGACTGCCCCCCTACCAGTGTGGGCCAGGACCGTGCCCCGCCGCGCGGCACTGCCCGACCTCCGTTGCCGGCCCGACCGGGGAATAGCCCCCGGCCGGTAGGGCGGTCGTCCCTCCCTATGGCCGGTGCTGTGGTGCCCTGGTGCCGTACGGCACCAGGGCAGAGGTGTCGGTGGACGGTCGGGGTCGCGCGGCTCCTCACGCGCTTGGGCGTCCTGGATCGGGTTGACGGACCCTTCGTGGCGTTGCGTGAGCAGGTTCGGGACGACGTCACTGGTTTCCGGAGCGGGGTGAGCCGATGAGAGCGAACGCCGAAGGCCGGTCTGCCGTGGCCGTTCCGACGGCAGGGCGAGGCGGCGGTGGCTGGGGCGGGGGCCACGTCACGGCGGGAGCGAACAGCCGCTCCCGCCCCGGCTCCGAACGGCCCGGTCATGGCTCTGGCGAAGCGTCTGAGTCCGTGCAACCGACAGAGCCTGTGGACCCGACCGCAGAGCGAGCCGGCCCCGATGCCGGTCGCGGCTGCGCCCGGCCCCGGCCCCTGCGGCTGCCCGGCTCCGACTACGGCTGGTTGCGACTGAGCCCCGGAGTTGGCCTTCTGGGCATCTCGGACAGCCACAGGGTCGCGCTCGCGGGGCCGGCCGGCCCGTCAGGGCTCATCGGTACCCATCAGTGCTGAACGCGACTGGCTGCCCCGTTCGTTGCTGTCACCGGCGTTGAACACACGGCCTACGAGCGTCTCCTCATCGCCAACGCAAAGACCGTCCCGATCCCCGCGATAACCAGCCCGATCCCACCGAAGATCAACGGGAGCAGCCACAGCGAGGCGAAGCCATTGATCCGCGCGTCCTCGGGGGAATCCGCGCGGTAGAGAACCTCGACCTGCTCACCCTCCTCGTACGCCGGAGGATTGGAACCTGTGGAGTCCCGGAACGTCCTCGGCGTGCCGTCCGCCGGCGTGAACTTGACCACCGGATACGCCACGGGCTTGTCCTTCACCCGCTTCTCGCGACCGACACCGCTGTGGTCGTTCCGCCACTCCAGGGCCACCACCGTGCCCCGGGCACGTTCCGCATCCGCCAGGAACGAGACCGACACCCCCGCAAGGATCAGCCCGATCACCAAGAACAACGCCCCGAACGCGATCGCCCCGAACGTGATCCAACGGCGGGCTCTCTGTCCACGCACCTGAACCTGCACAACGTCCCTCTCACTTGTCCGGAGTGAGAGGGACGCTATCCCAGAACTCCCGGTCGCCGTCCTCCAGCCCCGGGTGGTGGGGCACCAGGCTGCTGTTCAGGAATTGTCTCAGGAATCGTCCAACCGGCCCCGGTGGGTCTGAGCGGGCGGACGCCCGACGCCGCTGTCCAGTTCGGCCGTCCACGCGCCGGCCGCGGACCCTGCTGGTGGCACGGCGTCCGGCTGAGGGCGCACACCAAAGACCTGATGGCAGTGCGCCTCGTCTTGCAGGGGGTGGTACTGGCGGCGCAACTGGCGAATGTCCGATGGGTCTGGCGACCGGCCATCGGGCACGCCCCATTTTTGGCCACGGGTCGGCCTCGCCCGGGGCTCACCCCGTAGATCACGCCTGGCACACGCATCGCGAGCCCCCGCATCACCGGGTTTCTCACTACAGGTACATGAGCAATAACGACGCGTAATCAGTCCGTGATGGCCGGCGCCGGGCGGCGGCATCCCAGGGGCACCTGATGTACCGGAATGAACGGAAATGAAGTGGAGTCAGTGATGCGACGTCGACTCACCGCGGCGGCCATGGTATTGGGCCTGGCGGGCGCGGTATCGGGAATGACGATGACACCCGCAACGGCGGCACGGGAGACCTTCGATATCCGCAGCGGTCTGCACGACAAGTGTCTGGCTACCAACGGCGACAACGTGGAGGTGCAGACGTGCCGGGGCACCGGGAACCAACTGTGGTTCTGGGAGGACGGCAAGCTGCGCAACCTCGCCGAACTGCACTGTCTCGACGTGCGCAACGGTGAGATCGACGCGCCGGCCCAGGCGGTGGGTGACTGTCACGGCCTGCCCAACCAGCAATGGAAATACGAGAACGAGCATCTGAGGACGGATGTGAACAGGCAGTGCCTCGCCATCCAGGGCAGGGGTGACTCCAGCGAGCACGCGGGTATCAACGTCCGCGACTGCGAGCAGGTGGCTTGGCAGATCTGGAAGTTGCCGCCGCCCCCGGCCTGACGGACCGTCGTCAGGCAGCCAGTGCCCCGGCGCCGGAGAGGGAGGGCGCCGGGGACCGTGCTGGATGCATCGGACCCGCCCTGGGCCGAGTATCAAAACTGAAGACCAGCTCCGCCGGCACACCCGGTCACCGATGCCGCCTCCGTCTCGCTGCATCGGCGGCGGCATTTACCCATAGAGGGGACAACCTGGTGAAACGCCGCCGTCGCTGCCACGCGCCCGCCGATGACATGGTGCGATGCGTTCTCGATGCCGCTGGCTCCCGGATTGTGGCGGCCGCCGACGGGAGGCAGAGTGGTCTCGGGACTGTCCGAGCGTGGCAGAAGGCGCCTGGTGTGTCGCGGATGCGGGCTGTGGTCCTCATGCGTGATGCAGCGAGTGGTGTGAGCCCGGAACCGATGAACTCGGTCACCGCCGAACGAGTGGATCGGTTCACTGGTCCAGAAAGCTCACTGGTCCAGAAAGCGGTGGCCCACGCAAGATCGTGCATTTCGGGCAGGGTTACGGAGGTGTGGTGCGTGTCAGAGAAGAACCCAGTGCACGGGACCGCCGACGCGGGGCACGAAATCTCATTGCCGCCCGAAGTCCAGTTGCTGCAAGACGTCACTCCGCCCTTCTTCCCCGAAGGTGGCTCGGGAATGACCATCCTTGTCGAGTGGCCCCCCGGTCACCCCGGGCTCCCTCCGCACCGCCACTCGGGACCGTCGTTCGGCTACGTGATGGAGGGCGCGGTCCGGTTCGAGCTCGAGGGTGAGCCGGAGCGTGTGGTCGAGGCCGGCGGGACGTTCTGGGAGCCGGGTGGTGACGTGATCCACTACCAGGACGGCAACGCCCTGTCGGACGCGCCGACCAAGTTCGTCGTGACCATGCTGTGTGCGCCGGGCCGGCCGATGCTCACATTGGTGGACGAGGAGGAGTTGAAGGAGCGGGCGAGCCTGCGGGCCCCACGTCCCTCCGATGGCTGACCCACGATGCCCTGGGGTCCCGGGCTCCGCCTGCAAGTTCCGTCCGGCCCGCGAGAGGACGACGCTGCTTTCGCACACCCTTTAATAGGGGGCGGTCGCGTTGTTCTCGGCCCAGGACTTCTCGGCGTCGGAGCCTCCGGGGGGCGGTACGAGTCCGTTGATCATCCAGAGATCCTCGCTGGTCTCGTCGACGTGGAACTCCCAATGCAGCCCTGCCTTCCGCTCGATGTGGGGCTGCAGAATGCCCTTGACCCACTGGGCGGTCCGGCGCCGGCTCTCCTGGTCGGGGTTGTGGCGGGCGATGTGGTCGATGGTGATGCGGACCCCGGCCGGGGTGGGCTCCCCACCGACGTAGATGTTCTCGGGCCGGGTCTCGTGGAACAGGGTGACCACGTAGAACCGGGGCAGTCCGATCTTTTCGTAGTGGTCAGTGATGCGGGATGAAAGCTCCTGCTTCTCCTCGTCGCTGAAGATTCCGGGCGTGTGGTGAATAGTCCACAGTGGCATTGCTGTTCGGTGCTCCTTGATCGAGTGTCGGGCGGGATGTCAACGGGCGGCCGGGAAGGCCAGACCCTCCACGGGGCCGGACAGCGCCGCCTTGGCGGCGACGGTGACGTCGTCGGTGAGCACCTCAGTGGCCTCGGCCTCCAGGCCGTCGACGATCCGCGCGGCCACCTCGGCCGGCGTCGCCTTCGGCAGTTTCATGGCGGTGACCATCTCGGTGTCGATGAACCCTGCGTGTACACCGACGACCTGGGTTTTCTGGCCTGCCAGTTCGTATCGGAGCGAGTTCGTGAGGGACCACGCAGCCGCCTTGGACGCCCCGTAGGCGCCACTGCCGGCCAGCCAGGACAGCACGGAGTGCATGTTCACCAGTGCGCCCCCGCCGTTCGCGGCCAGGATCGGCGCGAACGCCCGCGCCACCCGTAGCAGCCCGAAGACGTTGACGTCGAACGTGGTGGTGGCGTCCTCGAAGTCGCCCGTCAGCAGCGGAGCCGGCAGCAGGATCCCGGCGTTGTTGAAGACGATGTCGACGTCGGTGGCGACCTCCGCGAGGGCGGCGACCGACGCCGCCGAGCGGACCTCGAGCTCAGCGGTGACCACCTCTGGACGGTCGTCGGTGTACGCCGAGCGCGCGGTCGAGTACACCTTGCGCGCCCCGCGTGCCAGCAGCTCATCCACCAGCGCCGAGCCGAGTCCCCGCCGTCCCCCGGTCACCATGACCACTCTGTCTGCTACCGCAACCATGGCATCTCCCATCTGGATAACGAGTTCGTTAGTTAGATGGAAGCATGACCTGCTGGATAACGCAAGCGTTAGTTACAATGGCGGTATGGCGATGAATTTCGAGGAACGGCTGCGCGACCGGGATCCGTGGCCGATCGGCGACGAATGCTCGGCGGGGCGGCTGCTGGACCTGCTCAGCACCAAGACGACGTTCCTGGTGGTCCGCGAATGCTTCTACGGCACAACCAGGTTCGACGACTTCGTGGCGCGGATCGGGGCCTCGGCGCCCGCGGTGTCACGGGCACTCGCGCAGTTGAAGGCCGCGCAGATCGTCGCGCCCGTTCCCTACCGGAAGCCGGGCAGCCGGGCCCGCGACGAGTACCGGCTGACCAAGGCGGGCGAGGAGCTGCTGCCGGTGCTTCTGTCGCTGATGCAATGGGGCGATACGTACCTGCAGGAAGGCCGGCCGCCCCTGTCGTTCGTCGAGGCCGACACCGGCCGTCCGATACGCGTCCGCGTAACGGCCGGCCCCTCGCCCGAGACGATGTCCGACGACATCGAGATCCGGCTGAACCCCGACTGTCGCTCGCCGCTGGCGGCCGCGGTCGGCAGCGCCTGGGAACGCCGCGATTCTGAGAGCCGTTGCTCTGCCGATCACGGTGAGCACGCGTCCGAGTGAGGCCTCTGAGGCGGGGGATCTTCCGGCCGGGTCCCCGTGACGGCAGGGCCCGAGTGCGGCTCGGGGTTGTCGAGTCCAAGGGTGCCCGGGCGGAGCTGCTGCCGGCGCCGGATGCCGATGTGGTCCGCTGCCCGGTGGGCGACGACATCAAGTGGTGGGCCATGCCCGCGGACTTTCCCGCCTGGGACGTGTGTACGACTTCTGGCGGCAGTGGCAGGACAGGGGGCTGATCGGGGAGCTGCCCGACCGTCTTTGCGGCCGGGTCTGTGAGGCCGTGAGTCGTGATCCGGAGTCGACGGCGGGGATCATCGACGGGCAGGCTGACCGGGGTGCCTGGCCGGCTCGGCACGGCTGCATGGCCGACCGCCGGCTCCGTCGGCCTGAGCGACCCTGCTTCAGATCGCCGCCGAGCCTCCGGCGGGCAAGGGTCGCGCGCTCCGGGCGGCCTGCTCAGGCTGCGCCGACGGCGCGGGCTGAAGGTGCTGGGCGGCCTCGGTGGCGCTGACCGGGGAGGCGAAGGTGAACGCGTGCGGGGACGGCCCGTGCGCCTGCAGGTTCGCCAGCCGCTCCAGGGCCTCGCCGACGGTCGGGAGGTGCCCGGCGGGGACCCACCAGAGCACCAGGTGCGCCTCGACGTGCCGTTCGAACCATTCGCGGCGGCGCCGCATCACCTCCAGGTGCCCGCTGCGGTAGGCGAAGTCCCACAGGGCTTCCTGGTTCTCCCACACCGACAGGTTGACGATGACGTCCTCGCCTGCCGGGCGCAGGCCAGTGGCGTCTGCCGCCCCCTCCTCCACCAGCCGCCACACGAAGCCGGGCGCGTCGTCCGCGGCGGCGTTGACCGGATCGAGCATCTCGACGAACGGCGCCATGCGCGGGTCGTCGAAGGGGTGACGGAGCGTTGCGACATTGAGCTGGGCCAGGTGGGCGGCGTGCGCGGATGCGGTCATGGCCCCATCCCAGCACGGCCTACTTTTCTATGTCAATCACCATTGTTTTTAGAATCCTCGACCACCACGCAGCACTCTCCCGGCCGGGCGTCCATGCGAGCGCGGACGGGACCGTCTGTGCCGATCAGCCCTTCCAGCAGCGCGAGATTCATGCCGCAGACGAGCGGCGGGAAGCGTTCGGCGACGGCATGGAAAGGACAGTTGCGCATACGGACGACGTGTGCGGCTGCGTCAGTCGTGTCCTCGGTGTCCTCGGTGCCGTCGGCGTTCTGGGCGCTCTCGACGCGTTCCAGGTGCGGTTCGTAGCCGCGGGCAGCCAGCATCTTCACGGCCTCTTCAAGATCGGCACAGGGCGCCGCCGAGCCACGTAGGGCCTTACCCCGGCGGCGCGCCGCCGCGCAGAGCCCGGCGTCGAGTCCGGCCTGTTCGGCGGCCTCGGCGAGCAGCTCGGCGGCGGTGCGGTAGTCGCGGGCGGGCAGCGACACCGACCACTCGGCCCGCGCCCGCGTGTACACCTTGGCGGGACGGCCCGCCCCCGGCCCCGAGCGGCCTGTCAGGCGGCGGCTGCCACTCTCCAGGAGACCGGCCTCGGTCAGCCTGTCCAGATGGTGCGCAGCGAGTGTGCGGGCCACCCCGGCCGCCTCGGCGGCCTCGTTGCGGCCGACCTCGTGGCCCTGAGCCGCCACGTACTCGTACAAGCGGCGCCGCACCGGATCCTGCAACATTGCGATCGCGTCGATGTCCTCCACCTGGCCATTCTAGGAACAACACAGGTTGGAGATAGAAGGCGATCCGTCCCTCTCAGAGCCTGTCCGGGCCGCCGATCATGTGACTGCACCGCCGACAGGGCACACAGCAACGGAGCGTGCTGCCAGCCATTGCCTGCGACGACGTCTCATGCGGCTCGCCATCCCGGAGAAAACCACACTCAGGCCGCCCGCCTGCGCAAGGGATCACTGGGCGGACGGCGCCCAGGATTCGGGGCAGCGGCACAAAGATCGCTGCACGGCGGAGCGGACGATGAGCAGGCTCAAGACCTCACCGGGCCGTGGCACCCAGGTACGACGAGCGGGCCCGTGTCTGCGTGGGCGCGATCAGGTGCGGAGCCCGATGACGACGGCTGCCGCGGCAGCACCCCCCGGGCTGCTGCGGCGCGTTCGCGGCGGGCGGGGTGGTCCTTCCGCCAGCTCGTCCGCGCAGTGGCGCGACGGCGCCTGCTCAGCGGTCCACGAGTTTGCGGAGTTCCGCGGTGATCTGCGCGGGGGCTTCCTCGGCCATGAAGTGGCCGCAGGTGACGGTCGTGTGAGCCAGCTTCGGTGCCCAGGCGGACCAGAGCGCCCGGGCGTCGAAGCCGAGGGCGGCACCCCAGTCCTGCTGGAGGACGGTGACCGGCATGTCCAGTTGGTTGTCGGCGTCCTTGTCGGCCTGGTCGTGGTCGACGTCGATTCGTGCGGAGGCGCGGTAGTCGGCCACGATCGAGGGCACCGCGTGGCGGCAGGCGTCCAGGTAGGCGGCACGGATGTCGGCGGGAATGGCGTCGGGGTCGTGGGTCCAGATGTCGAGGAAATGCCCGAAGAAGGCGTCCGGCGCGGCCGCGATCATCTGCTCGGGCAGGCCCGAGGGCTGAGCCATCAGATAGAGGTGGAACCCGACGGCAGCGTTCGTGCCGCGCATCACCTGCCACATGTCGAGGGTCGGGAGCACGTCCAGGCAGGCGAGGTGGCTGATGCTGGTGGGATGGTCGAGTCCGGCTCGGAAAGCGACCAGGGCACCGCGGTCGTGGCCGGCCAGTGCGAACCGTTCGTGGCCGAGGGCGCGGGCCAGAGTGACGATGTCGGCGGCCATGGTGCGCTTGGCGTACGCGGTTCCGTCCGGGTCGGCGGGCTTGTCGCTGGCGCCGTAGCCGCGCAGGTCGGGACAGATGACGGTGTGATCGGCCGCGAGGTCGGTGGCCACGTCCCGCCACATCAGGTGGGTCTGCGGGAAGCCGTGCAGGAGGACGATCGGGCTGCCCGAGCCGCCGACGGCGGTGGTGAGCGCGATGCCTTCGGCGACCTGGACGCGCTGGTAGTCGAATCCGGGGATGGTCGGTGTCATGGTGGGCTGCTCTCCCTGGGCGCGAGTCGGCCCGCGCTCTGCGGACCTGGTCGAGCCTGCCGCGTGCGAATCAGCATGCGATCAGCACGTACCGTGGCAGGCGAGCAGGGCGAGGCCGGGAGGTGACCATGGAGCGGATCACGTTCGGAGTGCTCGGGCCAGTGGTCGCCTGGGACGCGGCGGGTGGGGTTCTGGGGCTGAAGGGGCCGCGGCACCGGGCGGTGCTCGCGCGGCTGATCACGGCCCGCCGGCGCGTGGTTCCGGTCGCCCGCCTTGTGGAGGACCTGTGGGACGAGCCCGGGCCGGGCGCCGTGGGTGCCGTGCAGACCTTCGTCGCCGCGTTGCGCCGTGTCCTGGAGCCGGACCGCCCGGCTCGGACCCCGGCCCGTCTGCTGGTCACGGAGGGACCCGGGTACGCGCTGCGGGCGGCACCGGACACCGTTGACGCCTGGAGGTTCGAGGCGGCTGTCGGTGCGGCCGCACAGCAGCCGCCCGCGCAGGCCCTGGAGCAACTGCAGACGGCGCTGGAAGCGTGGCGCGGCCCGGCCTACGCAGAGTTCGCGCAGGAGGACTGGGCCCGCGGCGAGCGCTCCCGCCTGGCCGAACTGCGGCTGCGAGCAGTGGAGCAGCAGGCCCAGGCCAGGCTGGATCTGGGGCTGGCCGCCGAGGCAGTGCCCGAGCTGCATGCCCATCTGGCCGACCATCCCTGGCGTGAGGAGGCCTGGCGGCTGCTGGCGCTGGCGCTCTACCGCTCGGGCCGGCAGGCGGATGCGCTGGCGGTGCTGCGTCGGGCCCGGGCCATGCTGGCCGACGAGCTGGGGGTGGACCCCGGCCCGGAGCTGCGCGGCCTGGAGACGGACATACTCGCCCAGGACCCGCGCCTGGATGCGGAACCGCTGACGGCGGCGGAAAGGCTGTGGACTCGTACGGTGGCGGTCTACGACCGTGCGGTCGTCGGGCGCACGCGGAGCCGGTTGGAGTCGACGGTCGATCTGCTCCGCAATCTCGCAGTGACCGGAGGAAGCGGGCTGCAGGCGGCTCAGGAGACCCGTCTGGCGGCCATCACCGCGGCGCAGGAGCTCGGCGACCCGCACCTGACGGCACGCGTGATCGGTGCCTACGACGTCCCCGCCATCTGGACCCGCAACGACGACCCGCAACAGGCGCGGCAGATCGTCGCGGCCGCCGAGCGCACCCTGGCGACCCTGCCGCGGGACGACTCACACGAGGTGGCCCGCTGCCGGTTGCTTGCCACGATCGCACTGGAGATGCGCGGCACCCGCTGCGCCCGCGGTCCTCAGGCCGCACGCGAGGCGGAGGAGATCGCGCGCCGCCTCGACGATCCCACACTGCTGGCGTTCGCCCTCAACGGAGCGTTCATGCAGTCCTGCACCCGAGCCGGTCTCGCGCCCCGGCGGGATGCGATCGGCGCGGAGCTGGTCACGCTGTCCGCCAGGCACGGCCTGGTGACCTTCGAAGTGCTCGGCCACCTGATCCAAGTACAGGCGCACAGCGCACTCGGTGACTTCCCGGCCGCGGACGAGCACGCCGCCGCAGCAGACCGTCTGGCAGAGCGACACGAACGGCCGCTGACGGGCGTCTTCACCCAGTGGTACCGAGCATTGCGCCTGGCTGCCTCCGGGCGGACCGCACAGGCCGAAACCGCATACCGGACCGCTGCCGCAGGGCTGCACGGCTCAGGAATGCCCGGCGTCGAGCACGGTCTGCTTCCCCTGGCACTCCTCTGCCTGCGGCTGGCAGATGGCAGCACGTCCGCAAGGAAGGTGGCCGAACACGTCGACCCGGACGCGGACTGGGGTCCGTACCGGCCCTGGGCCGAGGTCTTCGTTGCGCTGCGCACCGGCCGCCACGCCGATGCCCAGGCGATGCTGCGTGCCTTGCCGGAGCCGCCCGCCGACCTGTTGTACGAGGCTCTGTGCTGCCTGGAGGCGGCAGTGGCTCTGGTGCTCGGCGACCGGGCCGCGCTGGAACGAGCCCACACCCGCCTGCGGCCGGCCGCGGGCGAACTCGCAGGCGCCGGCAGTGGTCTGGTCACCCTCGGCCCGGTGGACCGCTGGCTCACTGTCATCATCAACGCGCTCGCTTGACCTGCGCGCCGCGGATCCGCCTGGGCGTCGTCCCATGCCGAAGAGCGATCAGTCCGTTCACGGCAGTTTCGTGTCCAATGTGCCGTCCCACACGAAGGCGCCGAGCCCATGAAGGCCACCGAGACTTGCGACCCTGTTCGGACTGGGCGATGACGAACCCGTGGTGCGCGAGGAGCTGGAGGACATCGAGGTCCGCATCGAAGACGTGCCGGACGAGATCGTGCGTCCGTGGCTTGACGGACCTGCTGCCTGATCCACCAGTAGCCCATGATGGAGCACCACCCAAGTTGCTTCGGGACGAAGAGGTTGCCGGTATTTGGGTCGGCCGCATCGTAAGGCGTGCGCAACGACCGGCATGACGAGCCTCTCTCCGGCGACGAGTTGGAGCTGTTCGTCCAGTACCTCCACCGCTTCGCCCAGCACGACGTCGAGTTGTTCACGCTCTTGGAGGTGGGGGATCCTGCCCACCCCTGTTGCGTCGCCCTGACCCGGGACCCTGTCCCCGGCACCGACCGGGCCGCATACCGTCGGCCGTGATCAAGCCCGCGGTGCCTACCGGCATCCACGGCTCGGCTGCCGGGGCAACGCCGTCCAGATCACCGACCCCGCCTTCGGTGAGAACGGCATCACCACCTACAACCTCGACAACGCCTTCGGCTCACAGGCCCACGCCCACCTCGACGCCCGGGTCACCGCCGCATGCGAGAGGGACTTCTCCCAGACCCAGGACGACATGGAAGAGGTCTGGCACCAGGACCGAAGGGCGCGCCACGTCGGCTCGGTCCCACGGATTGCCCGCGCCGCTGAGCCGCCCCACCCTCAACCTCGTTCCCTGAGCCATCCGGCGCACTGCTCCATACGGAGGCGATCCTCGGAGAACCAGCCCTGCCATGGCTCGTCGAGCCGCAGCCAGGCAGCAGGCTGCCCTTCTTCGGGGAGCAATTCTGTGTGTCGATCGATCACCGCCATGAAGGACACGCCCATGGTGGCCGACCAGCCGCGACGATACGAGCGTACGGTGACAGCCGCCGGCGTCCCGAGAAGATCAGCGCGCACTCCGGTCTCTTCGAACAACTCCCGACGCGCCGCCTCGCGTGGCGTCTCTCCGGGATCCACCTTGCCCCCGGGCGGCACCCACCCACGCCAGCGATGCTGCACCAGCAAGACACGCGTCAACGCCCTGTCGAACACCCAGACCTCGGTTGCCAGCGGACCGTCCAGTGCCGCTTCAGGGCGAAGCAGCCACGCCAAGGCGTTGTCGTGCTCGGCAAGGGCCTGACGTGCATCACCGATCGCGGCTCTGAGGGTCCGCTGCCCTATCAGGTGGTGGGTCACCTGCCGGAGAGTACGACGAGCCACTGACAGCCGAGACGCCACGGGCCCGGCACCCCCTCAGCGGGACGGACGTCTCGCCGAGACCGGTTGGGCCGCTCCGAGCGTGTGTCGGCTTGCCAGTCATCTCACCGCGCCCGACCCACCCTTCGGGGATGCGCGGGAGGACGTACACGCAGGCACCGCAGCCACTGCCCGATCGAGACGTTCAGCCGTTGCGCGGCGGGTCGCGACAGCCCGGTCGCCTGACCGGTCGGCGTGTCGCGGGCTTGTGCCGGCGCGCCCTGAGCCAGGCCGGTCGTGTCGCACCCGGCACCCGGCGCCCGAGCCCCGCCCACAGCGCTCGCCGCCGCTCCCGTCCGACCGCCCCGTCCAGGTCACACCTCGTGGTTGGTGACCTGGAAGCGATAGAAAGGGGATATGGGTGAAGTTTCGGGTCAATCGGGGCGCGAGGTGCCTGATGCGTCCGGGAGGGCCCGCGGGCCCGGTCGGGATCCCCGTCCGGGACAGGCTCGGCAAGGGCGACGGGGACACGGTCGGCCTGGGGCGAGGGGAGAGCCACGGCGGCCGCTGCGGCGCCTGCGTTCGCTGCTGAGCGTGCGCAGCCTCTCCGGCCGGGTCTTCCTCCTGCAGCTGGCGGTCGTGGTGTTGCTCGTCGCCGTCACACTGGTGGCTCTCGTGGTGCAGGCTCGGCGCGGGAGTCTGGCGGAGGCCCGGAGCAGGACGATTGCGGTGGCGCAGACCTTTGCCGACTCCCCGGGGATCGTGGCGGCGCTGAACAGCCCGAACCCGACCGCCGTGCTGCAGCCGCATGCCGAGGCGGCGCGAAAGGCGGCGGGCGTCGACGCCGTCATCGTGTACGGGCTGGACGGGATCACCCTCACCCACAGCGACCCGCGTCAGATCGGGAAACACACCATCGGGCCCTACGCGGAGGCGGCGACCGGAAAGTCATTCACCAGGACCTTCCAGGGCTCCCTGGGGCTCTCCGTGATCTCAGCCGTCCCCGTCCGGGCTCCAGACGGCTCTGTCGTCGCCATCGTCTCCGCTGCTGTCACGGTCGACAAGGTGCAGCACAAGGTGAACCGGCAGCTGCCGGTCCTCTTCGCCGGCGGTGCCGCGGCCCTGGTCATCGCCGCGGGCGGGTCGGGCCTGGTGAGCCGTCGGTTGAGGCGGCAGACCCATGGCCTCGGCGCGGCCGAAATGACCCGGATGTACGAGCACCACGACGCGGTCCTGCACGCCGTGCGGGAAGGAGTGCTCATCATCGCCGGTGACGGCCGGCTGCTGCTGGCCAACGACGAGGCACGACGGCTGCTCAACCTGCCGGCGGACGCGGAGCAGCGCCAGACCTCCGAATTGGGGCTGGAGGCGGACCTCGCGGAGCTCCTGGCCTCCGATCGCCCCGCCACCGACGAGGTGTATCTGGCGTCCGACCGGCTGCTCGCGGTCAGCAAGCGGCTCACCGCACCTCATGGACGGGTCGGCAGCGTGGTGACGCTCCGGGACACCACCGAGCTGCGGGCTCTGGCCGGCAGGGCCGAGGTGGTGCGCGAACGGTTGAAGCTGCTCTATGACGCCGGGATGCGGATCGGCACGACATTCGATGTGCAGCGCACGGCGGAGGAACTGGCGGAGGTGGCGGTGCCACGGTTCGCCGACGGCGTCACCGTCGAGCTGCTGGACCCGGTCCTGCACGGCATGGAACCCGCCGATGTCTCCACCGGGATCGACGAACTGCGGTGTGTCGCGGCCGTCGGCCCGGACGCGGACCATCTCTTCCGCCCTGTCGGGAAGGTGATGCGGCTCGCCCCCGGCCACCCCGTCTCCGCGGCGATGGCCGACAGCCGATCCGTCCTGGTCAGAGACCTGAGCGCATCCGACAGCTGGCGGGGCGAGCACTTGGAAGGTGCTCAGAGGATCCTCGACCACGGCATGCGCTCCTTGCTCGTGGTCCCGCTGCGAGCCCGCGGTGTGGTCCTGGGGACGGCGGACTTCTGGCGGGCGGGCGATTCCCCGCCGTTCGAGGACGAGGACGTGTCCTTGGCCGAGGAACTGGCCGCCCGCGCGGCCGTGTGCGTCGACAACGCCCGCCGCTACACCCACGAACACACCATGGCCGTCACCCTGCAGCACAGCCTGCTGCCCCGCGGGCTGCCCGAGCAGTCCGCCCTCGAAGCCGCCTACCGCTACCTGCCGGCCCAGTCAGGGGTGGGCGGAGACTGGTTCGACGTCATCCCGCTGTCGGGCGCCCGGGTGGCGCTGGTGGTCGGTGATGTCGTCGGGCACGGTCTGCACGCCGCGGCGACCATGGGGCGGCTGCGCACCGCCGTTCTCAACTTCGCCGGCCTGGACATGCCCACGGAGGAGCTGTTGGGCAGGCTGGACGAACTGGTGGCCCAGATCGACGCCGAGGAGCCCGCGACCGAGCAGGACGGCCAGGGGATCACCGGGGCGACCTGCCAGTACGCCGTCTACGATCCGACCACTGGGCAGCTGGCCATCGCGACCGCGGGCCATCCGGGACCGGCGGTGGTCCATCCCGACGGGACCGTGACCTTCCCCGAGGTGCCCGTCTCCCCACCGCTGGGAGTGGGCGTCGGCCTGCCCTTCCAGAGCACCGAGCTGACCGTGCCCGAGGGATCCAGGCTGGTGCTCTACACCGATGGCCTGATCGAGGACCGCGGCCGCGACCTCGACGCCGGCCTGGAAGCCTTGCGCGATGCTCTGGCCGGGCCGGATCGCACCCCGGAGGCCACGTGCGCGGCGGTGATGGAGGCCATGCTGCCCGACCGGCAGAGAGACGACATCGCGCTGTTGGTGGCCCGTACCCGCCGGCTCGACCCTGCGCACGTCGCCGAATGGCAGGTGCCCCAAGAGCCGGCGGCGGTGTCCCCGGTGCGCACCGCTTGCGCCCGCCGGCTGACGGAGTGGGGGCTGGAGGAGATCGTCTTCACCGCCGAACTCATCCTCAGTGAGCTGATCACCAACGCCGTACGCTACGGTGCCGAGCCCATCGCCGTCCGGTTGATCCGCACCGAGCCGATCAGCGGCTTCGACGCAGGCACCCTGATCTTCGAGGTCTCCGACGGCAGCGGCACCTCGCCCAGGCTGCGCCGGGCGAACGTCACCGACGAGGGAGGCCGCGGACTCTTCCTGGTAGCGCAGTCCACCGAGCGCTGGGGCACCCGATACACGCCCACCGGCAAAGTGATCTGGGCCGAGAAGTCTCTCCACGCGGACACCACGCCGGAGGTGGCGGGGCTCGACGAGATCCTGCTCGACCAATGGGACGACACGGCACTGTGAGCGGACCGTGACCGTGCGCACCGAGCAGCCGCGCGATCCCCGACGCTGCGCACCGGCGCGAGCGGGGCCCGCGGCGCATCCAGAACCGGTGCGAGCGGGGCCCGTAGCGTATGCACAACCGGCGCGAGCGAGGCCCGTAACGTATGCAGAACCGTGGCCGCGCCATGGAAAGGAGCAGATCACAGGCTTCCGTGGGTGGGATTCCACCATGGAGGCGGCCGGGTAGGCTGGATTTGATGGCCACTTCGTCGACGCACCGGAACCGCGGCTCCCTGCCCCGGCAGCTTCCGGAACACGCCGACTGCGCTGCGTAACCCATGGCGCGGCGACCACGCTGCAACAACCAGACGGTGACACCCCTCGTTCCACATCCCCACTCCTGGAGCCGTCGTGACCGCACCCCGTGCTCGAGCAGCGGCCGTCCTCGGCTGCCTCGCCCTCGTGGCTCTGGGCCTGAGTGCCTGCGAGAGCGCATCGACCGCCACACCCGTGAAGCCGGCGGAGGCCACCTCCGCCGAGAACGCGGGGGGCATGGACGCGCTGATCGCCGCGGCGAAGGGCGAGGGCAGGCTCAACACGATCACCCTTCCACGCAACTGGGCCAACTACGGCGGTCTCATCGACGGCTTCGAGAAGAAGTACGGGATCAAGGTCAGGGTCGACATCCCGGAAGGGCACAGCGAGGACGAGATCGACGCCATGAAGAAGCGCGGGAATCGGCCGACGGCCCCTGACGTGCTCGACATGGGCGACACCTTCGCGCGGTCTGCGGCGCGGCAGAACCTGCTGGCGCCCTACAGGGTCGCCGAGTACGACTCGATCCCCAGCAGCCAGAAGGACCCGGAGGCTCGCTGGTACAACAATTACGGGGGCTACATGTCCATCGGCTGCGACGCGGGACGCGTCAAGCCCTGTCCCCGGACCTTCGCCGATCTGCTCAAACCCGGTTACAAGGGTCAGGTTGCGATCGAGGGTGACCCGAGCCGTTCGGGCACGGCCTTCGCCAGCGTCTATGCGGCCGCGCTGGCGAACGGCGGATCGTTCGACAACATTCAGCCCGGTATCGACTTCTTCGCCGAGCTCAAGAAGCGCGGCAACTTCAACCCGAACGAGTCCAGCCCGGAAGCGGTGGAGGACGGCCGGACGCCCATCAGCGTCAACTGGGACTACGTCAACCTCAACTACGTCGACAAGTTCCGCGACAAGGGTGTGGAGTGGCAGGTCTCGACCCCCTTCGACGGCAGTTTCGCCCAGTACTACGCGCAGGCGATCAACAAGAAAGCCCCGCACCCGGCGGCTGCCCGCCTGTGGGAGGAGTACCTCTTCAGCACACAGGGGCAGAACCTCCGGCTGGCCGGCTTTGCCCGCCCGGTGCTGATGGACGTCATGAAGAAGGACGGCACCCTCGACGAGGCTGCCGCCGCACGGCTGCCGACAGTTGAGGGAACGCCGCAGTTTCCGACAGACGCGCAACTGGAGAAGGCGAGAGAAACCGTCGCTCAGGGCTGGGGGAAGGCCGTCAACGGCTAGTACTCACTTCAGAAGTGGGCGATGCGCCGATACCAGTGCGGGCAGACAGGACGCAGGGGGAGCCCTAGTGGCCCTCCGTGTCGGCGAGGGACCCGGACGTCCGGTCGAGGATGGTGAGCCACTGGGTGACAACGGCGTCGATGAACTCGTCGGATACCTGGCCTCGGTCGAGGAACAGCCGGGCGAGGACGGGGCCGTACAGCAGGGTGTACTCGTCGCGGCTGATCTGGACGCCGGAAGGCTCCAGCAGCTTGTTCAGGGCTGCGTGGCGGTCTTCGCCGATGCGTGCGAGGGCGTGGGCGCTGTCGGGGTCGTGGTCGGCCTGAGCGGTGACGGCCAGCACCGCGGTACGGACGGCCGGGTCGCTGATGCCGGCGCGCAGGCTCCTCAGCCACGCGGTGGCCACGGTGCGCACGTCGCTGCCCGGCTGGGGGTAGTTGCCGAGGTCGGGGCCTTCCAGGATCAGGTCGAAGAGCAGCGCCGCCCGGTTGGGCCAGTGTCGGTAGAGGGTCTGGCGGGTGACGTCGGCCCGCTCGGCGAGCAGGGCGTAGGTCAATCCGGTCGGCCCGACCTCGGGCAGCAGTTCTCGCGCGACGGCCAGGATGCGGCTGCGGGTGCGCTGGACGCGCGGGTTGCTCAGGGTCGGCCGGCGGCGGTGGAGGGGTTGCTGCATGGCTTCACCCTATCTCAAATCATACACAGCGTGTGATGGTCATCACATCTCGTATCACACGCTGTGTGTGATACACAGGAAAGGAAATCACACGCACTGGATGATTCAGGGCGTGCGCGGATTCCCTCTCCTCAAGGAGTGCCTGATGTCCACAGCGATCACCTTCTCCGCATACGGCGGGCCGGAGGTCCTCACCCCCTCGCAGGTCGTCACCCCCGAGCCGGATGCCGGGCAGGTCCGCATCCGAGTGCGGGCGGCCGCCGTCAACCCGATCGACGTGCGAATCCGCGCGGGCATCATGCAGGGCGCCTTCCCGGTGACCTTCCCGCACGTGCCCGGCTGGGACGTGGCCGGTGTGGTCGACAAGGTCGGCGAGGGCGCGAGCTTCGCCGTCGGTGACGAGGTCTTCGGCGTCGCCTCGACCGGCGGTTACGGCGAGTACGCGCTGCTGCAGCTGCCGTTTGCCAAGCCGAAGGAGCTGTCGTTCGAGGCCGTCGCCGGGATGATCACGGTCGGTGAGGCCGCCTACCGAGCGCTGGAGCACCTCGATGTCGGGGCGGGACAGACGCTGCTCGTCCACGGCGCCGGTGGCAGTGTCGGCGCCATCGCGGTGCAGCTGGCCGTCGCACGCGGCGTCACTGTGGTCGGTACGGTCGCCGAGCAGGACATCGAGCGGGTCAACGGCATGGGGGCGTCCGCCGTCCGCTACGGCGAGGGGTGGGCGGAGCGGGTCCGGGCCGCCGCCCGCGACGGCGTGGACTGTGTGTTCGATGCTTCCGGCGCGGGCGTGCTCGCCGAATCCGTCGCCCTGGCCGGCGATGCGGGCAAGGTCATCACCATCGCGGACCCGTCCTTCGCCGAACACGGCGTGCGGTTCACCGGCATGGACCCCAAGGACCGCTTCCCGCAGGCCCTGCCGCAGCTGGCCGACCTGATCGCGACCGGCACACTCGACGTCTCCGTGTGGCGGACCTACCCGCTCGCCGAGGCCGCCCAGGCGCACGCGGCCATTGAGGCCCGCCGCAACCAGGGCAAGGTCGTCCTCCTTCCCTGACCTGCAAGGTCGCAGACCCGCCGCACCTCGGGTCCTGTGTGGCCGAGGTGACCCGCCGGGGGCGGCAGCCGGCCGCTGGCGGCGGGGCCGTCAGTCCCCGCCGGCCGCGCTGCAGCCCCGGCCTGACTGACCGGCGCGCCCCGACGTCGCTGACGCGTCTGCCCCTCGGCGGGCGCGTGAGGCGTCGTCGCCCCGGGATGGCGAGCCCACGAGGGCTGACCTGCGGCACCCGCGGCAACGACCCAGAGGCTCGGCCCTCGGGCCGCCGGGCGACCGACGGCCGCAGCGGGAGAAACAGGCGCCCGCAGTTGAGGCGGTGAGTCTCTTCCCCCGTGACAGCTGTCACAGCGCAAAATCGGACGGAGTACGGCACCGGGCCGCGCCGAACTCGGCCGGAGTCAGGCCCCGCCCGTGCGAGCCTCGACTACGCGCTCAGCTGACGGCGGCGCCGAACCACTGGGGCAACCGGCCGAGCAGATCCTGCTGGTCTTCGCCGACCCACGCCACATGGCCGTCAGGCCGCAGCAGCACCGCGGGCACGTCCAGTTCCTCGCTGACGTCGACGACACGGTCGACCCGGTCTGCCCAGCCCGCCACCGAGAGCCGGCCGGTCTGGTCGAGGAGCAGTCCGCGGCCGTCGTGCATCAGCTCGTAGAGGCGACCCCGCTTCAGCCCCACGTCCCGCATCCGCCGGCCGAGCAGCTCATGTCCTTCGCCGAAGTCGTAGCGGAGCCCGATCGCAGTGATCTTCTCGATCAGGTACCGGTTCACGTCCTCGAAGTCCATCAGTTCCGACATCAGCCGGCGCACCGCCAGGGGACCCGGTTCGGTGGACAGCAGCTCCATCTGCGCGCGGGTGCTGTTCAGCACGTCGGCGGCCACCGGGTGCCGTTCGGTGTGGTAGCTGTCCAGCAGTCCCTCCGGTGCCCGGCCGCCGACCTCGGCCGCCAGTTTCCAGCCGAGGTTGAACGCGTCCTGGATACCGAGGTTGAGGCCCTGCCCGCCGGTCGGCGGGTGGATGTGCGCCGCGTCGCCGGCCAGCAGCACCCGGCCGACCCGGTAGCGGTCGGCCTGGCGGGTGGCGTCGCCGAAGCGGGACAGCCAGCGCGGTGAGTGCACGCCGAAGTCGGTGCCGGCGACCTTCCGCAGCTGTTGCTTGACCTCCTCCAGGGTCGGCGGGACCGAGCGGTCCACGGCCAACCCCTCGGCGGGCACGACGACGCGATACACGCCGTCCCCGAAGGGACCGAGGCCGAACCGCTTCTCGGTCTTGCGGACTTCGGTCACCACGGCGGCCACAGTCTCCGGCGGCACGGCGACCTCCATCTGGCCCAGCAGCGTCTCGACCCTGCTGGGCTCGCCGGGAAAGCCGACCCCGAGCAGCTTGCGCACCGTGCTGCGGCCGCCGTCGCAGCCGACGAGATAGCGCGAGCGCAGCCGCGTGCCGTCGGACAGCTCGACACCCACCCCGTTGTCGTCCTGGCTCAGCCCGACCAGTTCGCAGCCGCGCCGGATCTCGGCCCCGAGGCCGATGGCGTGCTCGGCCAGCAGGCGATCGGTGGTGGTCTGGGGGATGCCCAGAACGTAGGGATGCGCGGAGTCGAGCCGATCGGGCCAGGGTTTGTCGATGGCCGCGAAGAAGCCGCCGACCTTGTACTGCTGCCCCTGCGCGAGGAACCGCCCCAGCAGACCGCGCTGGTCCATCACCTCGATGCTGCGCACGTGCAGGCCGAGCGCGCGGACAAACGCGGTCGGCTCCGCCTGCTTCTCCAGCACGAGCACGCGCACGCCGTGCAGCCGCAACTCGCCGGCCAGCATCAAGCCGGTCGGTCCGCCGCCGGCAATGATCACGTCGATCATGAACCCCCCATAGGACGAGAACGCTTTTCGGCCGACTGCTCCGCGGAGTCCGGCGGCACCCACACCCACACCCGCGCCTCCGCGCCGAGTGCCCGCAAGCGCACCGCGAGTCCGACCGCCGGTCCGACGTCCCGCAGGACCCGTACATCGCCAAAAGCGCGTGTATTTCGCGAAACTCTGATTTCCGCAGGTTCTGGCTTCGGTCGGAGATTCTGCAACACGACCCGGGCCTTGCCGCCAGGCCCCCGGTGCGCTATATGTTGAGAACGGCAAGGAGCGGATCACCCCCTTGCCTTTGTCTTTTGTCGTCCGCTCCGGACTGACAAGCTCCTCTCGAAGCGATGACGCGGCGCGTACTGCGGGACCCGATGCGGGCGCCTTGAGGGCGATGCCGGCCGTAAGGCCTCGCGGGAAGCGTCAGCCGGAACCGAGCGCCGTCCGTCCGGGGCGCTCTTTGCCGAATTCGTCGTGAAGCCACTGCGGAAGTGGCGGTGGCCCGTTGCGGGTCCGATCCGCGAGGAAGCCTCGGACCAACTCGCGTGCCCTGCCGTCCGGCAGCGCACCCCTGTGGTGCTGCTCCAGGACGTCGCGCACGCGTTGCAGTTCCGGATCGTCCTGCGTGTTGCCGTTGCCGTTGCCGTCGTCCTTTGCGTCGCCTGCGGGCAGGGTGGGCAGGCGGACCTCCGGCTCCGGGCCGGCATCCGGGACGAACATCCTCATCGCGGCGTTACGCAGCAGGACCTCGGTCCGCAGCAAGGGGGAGTCCTGCAGATCGGACTCGGCTCCGGCTGCCCTCAGGGCCCGGGCGAGGACGTGCCCGGCCTGTGCGAAGGCATCCACCTGCATATGGAGGGCACTGAGGTCGACGAGCGTCTCCAGCAGATGAGGGACGCTGCCTCGGCGCTCCCAGTGGTCGGCCGCGCGGCTGAGCATCTCGACTGCTGTGGCCAGGTCGTCGACCGTAGAGGCCGCCCAGGCCGCGTTCTGACACGAGACGCCGGCGTTCCACCAGCTCTCGATCGATTTGTACAGCTCCTCGGCACGACGGTTGGAGGCGATGGCGTCGAATGCTCTGTCCGCCCTAAGCTCCGCCCGTCCGCGTTCGAAGAACGCGGACGCGCGGGTGTCCGCGTCGCCCCAGCGTTCGCCCAGCTCTGTCGCGGTGCGGCCCCATCGCAGGGCCCGCCCGGTGTCGCCCAACTCACGAGCCAGCGAGCAGGTGTTGGTCGCGACGGGGACGGCCTGGGCCTGACGGCCCAGGGCGATCAGGACGTCGGCCGATCTTTCGCTCGCCTCCAGAGACCCGGCGAGATCTTTCTGATTCCACAGCAGCAGGCTCAGCTTGAAGTCGGCTTCGGCGGCCTGTGCGGTCAGCGCGTGCTCACGGGCGATCCGCACGGCCCGACGGGCGGATTCCAGCGCGGCTTCCGGGGCTGTCTTGGCCAGCGTGTCCGCGTTGAGCAGACAGGCCTTGACGGCCTCCTCGGGCTGGCCGTGGCGCAGGTGCAGGTCGACACGCGTGTCGTTGACTGCGATGATCGCGTCGAGTTCACCCCGGGCGGAGTACAACACGTGCAGGCCCAGGGCCAGCTCGGTGGCCAGGTCGAGCCATCCCTTGCCCTCGGCGAGTTGGACGGCTGCGTGGAAGCGGGTCGGGTCCAGCTCCCCTGACAGATCAGCGTCCCCTCGCTGATCGTTGATCTCGGTCAGTCGGTCGCGCAGAAACGCCACGGAACGGTGCTGGAAGTCCCTGACGAGTTCCTCCGGTTCTTCCTCGGACAGCCGTTCCTTGGCGAAGAGCAGCACGAGGTCGAAAAGGGTGAACGTGGCGAGCAGCCGGCCGCTGAAGGCCCGCACGGCCTGCTGCTTGGCGAGGCTGCGGTCCACCAGCCGGTTCAGCAGCTTCTCCTGGTCGTACTCCGGCGTGTCCAGGCAGTACCCGGCCTCGGACCCGGTCAGCGCGAACCCCGGCGCCGCGGCGACGAGCCGGAACGTGTGGGCGACATCGGTGTCCAGGATGTCGTAGCTGAGCTTGATCGCGACTCGGACCGCGCGGTCGCCCGCGTCGAGGTAGTCGAGGCGGGTGGTCTCCTGCTCCAGCAGTTGCAGGAGATGGTCCAGGGACAGGTCGGGGCGGCTGGCCATGCGCGCCCCGAACATCCGCAGCGCCATCGGCACGTCCGCGCACAGGTGGGCGATCCGGTGCAGGATGGCGCGCCCGGGATCCTCCGCCTCCCGGGCGCGGTCCTCGTCGCACGCGGCCAGCACCTCCACGGACGCCCGGCGGTCCAGCGGATCTACCCGGAAGACCAGGCCGGGATCGGCGTAACTCTGCACGCTGTCGCGGGAAGTGACGATGATGGCGCAGGTGGTGGGTGTCTTGACCAGGGGCGCGACGTGCTCGGCGTCGAGGGCGTTGTCCAGGACGAGCAGGATGTTGCGTTCCCGCAGTTGCGCGGCGAACGCCTCGAAGAGGTAGGCGTCCTCCCGGGCACCGCCCCCGAGCTCCAGGCCGAGGGCTTCGCCCACCTTCCTGACCACGTCCCGGGCGTGCCTGCGGGCTTCAGGGACCAGACCGGACAGATCGACGTAGTACACCCCGCCGGAAAACGCCGGGGACAGCAGCCGGGCCGCCTCGATGGCGACCACGGAGGTGCCGACACCGGGCTGGCCCGACAGGAAAGCCGTCGCCGACCGCTGACGGCTCATGCGCTGGTCGATCTTGCGGACGATCGTGGCGACGAGGTCGTTCCGGCCGACGACATACGGGTCGGGGTCGGGAAGCCGGATCATCTGGGCTGCCAGCGAAGCCAGTTGAGCCCGGTGATAATGCGGTGCCGTCCCACCGGACGCCGAGACCGACGAAGCGGACTCCGAAGCCGACGACGCGGCCGTGCCTCCCGAGCGCGTTCCCGCCCCGTCGTCGCCTGGCGGGCGGGCCAGGACCGCCTCGGTGGACGTGGAACGCAGCGGCGGGAGCTGCGCGGTCAGGGCATGCAGGAAGGCCGACAGCGGCATCGTGTGCCCGTCGGTGAGCGCTTCGGCGAGGTAGCGGCGGCTCGACTCGGCCAGTTCGGCGAACAGCTCCCCGCTCACCTCACCCGCGACGACGCGCCGGAAGGACGTCAGGAGTTCCACGGCCGAGGTCTCCTCCGCGGCATCGCTCTGGCCGCCGAGCGGTCCGGCCCAGCGGCGGACAGCCTCCTCGTGTTCCGTCGTCGAGCGCACCAGCAACCGGGGATCCAGACCGCGGGCGCGTAATCGCGCCCGGAACTCCCGTGCCGGCCGCCCGCCCGGATCGCCGCCGAACGCGTTCGTGATGAGGTGGTCCAGTACCGGGCCGAGAGTCGCCGCGCCCCGGGCGGCATTGTCGAGCGCCGCCAGCACCCGCGCCACTTCCAGGGCTGCCTCGTACGGACCGCCGCAGTCCCGCACCGTGGCAGGCTTCGGTGCGTAGTCGGGAATATGCGCCGCAGCGGTGTCGCCGCCCGCCGCACGCACGGAGAGCATGGACCCCACCTCACCTGAGGCGAGGACGAGTCGATGGCTGAGGGTGATCTCCCCGACGGACTCCAGAAGACCGGCCAGATCCTCGATCCGGGCCACCCACACCGAGTTGCGGAGCCAGCCGTCAGCGCTGTTGTACCGGGCCGACACCACCCCGACGACGGCGCTGTCCGCGAGGCGCAGCACGGGCGCGCCGCTCATGCCGCGCATCACCGCCGTCGACGTCAGCCGGCCCAGGGGCACCCTGCCGTCGCGGACCGTGCCACCCTGCCAGACACCAGTGGCGTCCAGATAGCGATACTCGTGGTCGTGGTCGTCCACCGCCGACACGCCGGTGATCACCACGTCCGTCAGGAGGTCGACAGCGTCCGTCGGCATCAGCCGCGGCACGGCGCCGGGCAGGGTCTCGCTCCTGCGCAGCACGGCGAGGTCGCGCACCGGATCGACAGCCACCACCCGCGTCGGGCAGGGCCCGGCCGAGCCGTCAAGGGCGTCCGTGTCCACCCACGCGCCGACGTGGCCGCGGTCCAGATCCGCCACGACGTGCCACGCCGTGACCACGATGCAGGGTGCGACCTGAAAGCACGTGCCCACGCCCGCACCGCCCGCGTCGAGCACCCTCCCCAGGTGTCGCGCGATCCGTACGTCCCCCATCCTGCCCCCGCTAGTCGGCCCCTCCCGGGGGCACCTCCGTGTCTGACAGGGAGGATCGATAAACGACCCGGACCAGCAATGACGCCTCACTCGACGCCCCCGCCACCACGACGTTCCCCTGAGCCGAGAACTTCAGGCCGAACTCCACCTCCAGCGACTCCGGCCGCGCCGCACGCTGCCCCAGTCGGTGGACGGCAATGGCGGCGGACGACGCGATCTCGACGACCGCGTCGCGCGCCCGATCGAACGCGTCGACGACACGGTCCCCTGCGTCCGAGAGCCGGGATGTGGATTCCGACCCGGCCACCGGGACTGTCTCCACGAGGAGTTCGACATCGCCGACGCGAACCGGAAGCATGCGACCTGCCATGCGTACACGCTGCCACACCTTCGAGTGCCGCGGAGCCGTAACGGGCAGATGCGGCGTCGACGGCCTGCAGTTGGACGAAGCTCGCCCCGCGAGACGTCGCTGCCGTGGTACACCTGCTCGATGTCGCACGGAATGCCGTGACAGGATAGGCACGTACGGGGATTCGTCAACGCCACCCGATGCTGGTGGAACTGGCTGTTTCTTGGGGCTATGAGGCCAGCAGGCTCCGCAGTTGCACGATGCCGTCCCAGAGCGCTTCGATGGGGACGTCGGGTGTGACGGGTGTCGTCTCGGTCCAGCCGTCGTAGGCGTGGTTCCCGTCGCGGACCGGCTTCCAGTCCTGTGCCCGCCACTCGGCGAGGACCTCTCGTTCCAACCGCTCGGCGTCGCGGCCGACTTCGAAGGCGAGGGTGGCGTGCAACTGCCAGCCCCGGCTCCGGTGCTTGTCGATCCGGCCGGTGCCCAGGTTGCAGATTCCGACCTTCGCCGCCCGCAGGCCCTCGTGGCGGAGCAGGTACACCATGGCCGGCCGCTCTCGTTTGAAGCCGTACTCGGCGCACTCGGAACAGCCCGTGCCACGACTGTTCACGCTGCCCAAGGTGGGGGAGACGACGGCGCGGCAGGCCGGATTCACACACTGGCACTTCCAGCGCTCGCGCACCCCCGGATACGACTCCAGCGGCTGCAGTCCGGCTTCGACCATGATGTCGTGCGCGATGTCCCCGGCGATCACGACGCCGGCGCACCATTTGCAGGCCTGTGCGCCGCGCCGCACCCAGGTGAGCCGGGGATGGATGGTGCGGTCCCGTGGGCCGGGGCACTCGGCAGCCAGGCATCGGCTGCGCCAGCGCTGATTGACCCCCCTGTACGGTTCGAGCGGTAGGGCGCCGACCGCGAGCATTTCGCTGACGGCCTGCTCCTCGGGCACGCGCATCCGCCCGCCGCAATGCTTGCACCCTCCCTGCCCAGTAAGGACCACGTTGGCGTAGGTGGGGGTGATGTCATCCGCCTTGCAGTTCAGGCAGGTGCAGGGCCAGGGACTACTGGCCTTCTGGTACGGCTCCCGGGGCTCGACGCCGTGCCGGATCATCTCGTATGCCGCGCGTTCGGGCCGGATGGCGATGCGGGCGCAGTACCTGCATGCCGAGCCCTTGCTGCGGCGAGCGTCCGCCAGACGCGGTCTGATCTCGGCCGGATCACCCTCCCACAGGCCGGGGCACAGGGCGCTGAGGCAGCGGCTCCTCCAGGGAGTGTCCACTCCGGGATACTCCTCCAGGGGCTCCACCCCGGCGGCGCGCATCTCTTCGAGGGCCACGTCCGCCGGAACCCTGCGTCGTGAAGCCGCCCGGGCACGCCCGCACGGGTCACAGCCGCCGCGGCCGGGCCGCATCACGTTGCGGTAGATCGGCCTGACGAACTTGCCGCACTCCGTGCAGACGCTCAGCCACGGCTTGTCGTTGAACGGCCACACCGATATGGGCCAGATCCCCTTGGCGATCATGTTTGCCTTGGCGACCTCGGGATCGAGATGACGGGGCACTTCACTCCAAGCGGCCTACGGGACACGTGCGTTGGCGCACACCGGGCTGGTGTTCCGGCTCCGCGGCCACCGTAGCGCGCATCACCGACGGCTCTCCGGCGCCTACCGGGTCCGGGAGCGACGCCCGGGTCGTCCGAAAGTCTGCGGATGCCCACGTTGCGCGCAACGCAACCGGCAACGATTTTGCGGTGAACTGCCGTGACCTGGACGAACACCCCGTTCTCCGACGACGGCGAGGAATGCAACATCCGAGCGCGGGTGCTGCACTTCGGATCACGGTGCGCAACGGGCTCGTGACACTCCATGCTGTGTGTCACCCGGACGGCAATCCGCCGCGCGGGTGACGGGCTTCCCTGGCCGTACGACCAGGGGCCGAGTGGACGGAGACCCCTATGGAACGGCCCTTGTTGACGGCCAGGGCAGCTCTCGTGCTTCTCCTCGCCGTGCTCAGCGGGGGCGTTGCGACGGTGCTGGCATGGACGGCGGGCGAGGGACCTTCCCGCAGTGTGCTCGCCGGGCTGGCCACCGCCGGTCTGGCTGTGCCGTTCTTCAACCGTCTGATTGCGGGCGACGGCGTGAGCAGTTGCGGACACGCCGAGGCGGAAGGAGAGGAACGTGGGTGAATTGCGGCCACTCGGAAACGACCTTCCCGAAGCTTCGCGTGCTCTGGCTCAGGCACTCAGGGAGTTGTTCGAGGGGCTGGGGGTCTCGGTACGCCGGTACGCGGCGCGCCGGCAGTGGGACCCCGGCACACTCTCGAGGTACCTCAACGGCACCCGGCTGCCCCCGTGGAAGGTCGTGAGGGCGCTGCTGGCCGATCTCGGAGAGCACCGTGGCACCGCTGTGACGCCCGAGGCCGTGGAGCTGGTCCGGGAGCTGTACCGGGCCGCGACCGACGCCGGATCCTCGCAGCACCATGCGATGGAGGTCCTCGAGGAACAACTGGCGGACGCCGACCGCAGATCCCGACGTTCCAGCGTCCAGGGAGACGTCTTGGGTGATGCTCTGCTGGAGCGCACGAACCGCATTCACGACCTGGAGGTACGCCTCTCACAGTTGGAATCGGACTGGAAGGCGGAACGGGGCCGCGCGGACGAACTGGCCGCCGCCCATCCCAATGTTCCCCAACTGCTCGAGGAACGCGACGTGCTCCAGCAGCAAGTCACCAGGCTCGGTGAGGAATTACGGACGACGCGGGAGGAACGCGCAGCTGCCGAGGACCGCTGCCAGCTGCTGGAACGGCAGCTCGAAGCCCTGGAACGTCCGACCGCCCTGCCGACAGCGCCGGACGCCAGCATGCCGAAGATCCTCATCGTCGACGATCAGCCCGACAATCTCCTGGCGATCACCGCGGTCCTCGACACTCTGGACCAGCGCCTCGTCACGGTCTCCTCCGGGAGGGAAGCCCTGAAAGCCCTGCTGGACAACGACGACTTCGCCGTCATCATCATGGATGTACAGATGCCGGACATGGACGGCTACGAGACGGCTGCCCAGATCAAGCGCCGCCACCGCAACCGGGACGTCCCGATCATCTTCCTGACCGCCATGGGCGCCGATCCGGTGCACTCCAACCAGGGATACCTCGTCGGCGGAGTCGACTACATCACCAAGCCCTTCGACCCATGGGCCCTGCGGGCGAAGGTCGCGGTCTTCACCCAGATCCACATCGAGCGACGCATGGCGCTGCGAACCCCCAGTGGTAGGGCGTCGGCTCTGGACAGCTCGGGCGCCTGAATCAAGGGGGGAGAGGGGGTAGGTGTGCTGCGGGCGGCCGGGTCGGGAACTGACTGAAGGCGTCAGCACGCAGCGCTTCGGCTCCGATGAGTTCAGCGTGGCCGGCGGCTGCCCCGGCGACACCAGGAGGCGTTCAGGCGCGGACCAGTTCCAGCGCCTTGCTCAGGTTGTACTCGGCGATGCTCGCCATGACGGCCCGGTCCGGGAAGTCCCCGTCGAGCAGCCGTAGCGGACCCGCCGTCAGCGAGAGCCGCTGTGCCAGCATGTAGAGCGCAAGCCGGTCCTCGTCCAGTCCTTCCGTCCCGAGCGGCCGGTAGGCGTCGTGCAGGCGGATCCGCAGAAAAACGACCGCCCGCGACCCGTTCGACCGCCGTAAGCCGCCGCCCGCCACCCAGCGCGGCCCTCGCCGCACCCTCCAGCTGCCCCCGCGTCACTGCCCTGGGTGCCACGCTCCGAACCGCCCCTCCGCCACGACAACCCGCGCACCTTACGAGAGAGTCGACGCGGAGGCGATCGGTTTGTTCTGTCTGCAGTCGAGGCCGCCCGACTCGGGAGAGCATCAGCGGCCCCGCCGCCTGACGCAGCGGGCCCCGCTTCACCATGCCTGCGGAGAGGGCAGGATTCGAACCTGCGTGGGCCCTGAGGGGCCCGACCGTGAGGCGTACTCGCTGGTCCCCGATCAACCGCTCCGGGCACCTCTCCCTGTTCCCGGCCCCAGGTGGTGTCCCGCGCCGTTCACGTGAACAACCCTGCCAGGGCCTCCTGACGGCGGCCTGATGGACCTCTGATGCGGTCCGCTTCGGACGATGCTTCCTCGAACTGGGCCTGCCGCGGGCCTTGCCGCGGCCCCTGGCGGGAGCCGCGGCATCTGCTGCGTGCGTTCAGCCGAGGAAGACCGACGAGATCTCGTCGTCGAAACCGATGGTGGACAGGTCGGCGACGTTGCCGCTCACGACCTTGGACGTGCCCTTGCAGTTCTTCTCGGTCCAGATCTTCAGGGAGCCTTCGGCCTGCAGGGACGAGGCGAGGTCGTCGCGGGCGACGTTCTGGCAGCCGGTGCCGGCGAGGCCCTCGGACGGGTCGCCGAAATTCTTCTCCTCGGAGAGGACGACACTCGTGGCGGGCTCTCCGGCCGGGCTGCCGCCGTCCTGTCCGCCGCCCGCCTTCTGACCGTTCGGCGTCACGCCGAACCAGGTGCCGCCGACTCCCTGCCCCTTGGTGTCACCGGGCTTGAGGTCCTTGCTGAAGCGGTAGACGGGCCAACCGCCGATCGTGACCTGGAGGTTGCCGTCGTCCCGCTTGACGATACCGACGTCCGACTTCTTCGCTCCGTCGAGGAAGATCTTGCCTCCGGGTGCCACTACGACGGGCGGCCACGTGGTGGCGCACTCGCCGTTGCAGGTGGACTTCGAGGGGTTCGCGGTGTCCTTGTCGAAACGGTAGAGCGTAAAGCCCGCGCCGTTGACCACGACCGGGTTCAGGTTCCCCGCCCTGGCGGCGCTGAGCTGGATCCACTTCTTCGCGGCCGGCTGTGTGGCCGGCCCGCCGGGCCCGTTGGCCCAGTCCCCGGTCTTGGCCGGGGCCTTGTGCTGCTGCGCCGTACCACTGAGGAAGTCGAGGTCCTGCGCCGTGCCGGCCCGCTCGCCGGCGGCGGAGCTGCTGACGGCCGGGGCGCCCGTCGTGTCGCCGTCACCGTTGCAGGCGGTGAGCAGCAGGCCGCCGGCGGTAACGGCAGCGGCGATCATTCCCAAGCGCTTGTTGAACATCGGGCTCTCCTCGCGTAGTCACGCTCCGGCCCCCCGGAGCCTTCGCCACGAGGTACGGGGCCGGCTCCCGGGGCCCCTCACCCGGTTACGCCCCCGGGACAGACCAGAGACGGACCACGGCCATTGCGTGCGCGACCCCAACATTCCGGGCACCAGCAGGAGCGGCAGACCGAGACGGCCACACTGGGCGCCCGGCCGGCTACCACCTGCTGCCCGTCACCCGGGCCGACCTGCTGCGTCGCATGGGACGCGCGCGGGAGGCGGCCGTGGCATACGAGCGGGCCCTGGAACTTGTCGAGAACGACGCCGAGCGCAGGTTCCTGGGAAAGCGCCTCGCGGAGTGTCGACCGCATAGGCGCCGTTCGTCGGTGGGGTGACAGCACCTCACCGAGACCGGAGGCTCCGATGACCGCTCTCGCGCTCAACCGCAGCGCCGGGAAACTCCGCGCCCAGCCGCTGCCGTTCCACAGGCGTTCCGCCCGCCCGGCACCCGAGGGGTCACGCCGCCCCGCGCCGCTCAGCCCGGCCCGTGCCGGCGGACCAGGCGCCCGGATGTCCGGCTCTGCGTGCCCGCGCCCCAGAGGCTGACCGATGAACACCCCTGTCACGACCCTGGACCCGCGCCGCTGGCATGCCCTGGCCCTGCTCTGCGTGGTCGGGTTCATGGTGATCCTGGACGCCCAGATCGTCGTCCTCGCCCTGCCCTCCATCGCCGACGGCCTCGGCTTCTCGTCGAGCCGTGAGCAATGGGTCATGAGTGGTTATCTGCTCAGCTGCGGCGGGCTGCTGCTCCTCGGCGGACGCACGCCGACCTGCTCGGCCGTCGCCGCGTGTTCATGGCCGGCACGCTGCTGTTCGGCGTGTCCTCCCTGCTGCGCGGCTTGGCGTGGACGGCGGTCGCCTGATTGCCGCGCGCGCCGTGCAGGGCGTCTCGGCCGCCGTCATGGCGCCCACCGCGCTGTCTGTCCTGCTGGCCACCTTCGAAGAGGGCCACGAACGGAACAAGGCCCTGGCCGTCTGGTCCGGCAGTGGTGGCTTCGGTGTCACGGCTGCCGGCCGCCCTGCTGATCGGCGGGCCCGTCACGGCCGTTCTCGGCTCCGCCGGACAGGCCCTGGTCACTCGGATCGGTGCGCGCCCGGTGGCCGCGGGCGGTCTGGCGCTGGTCGGGGCGGGCAGCGGGCTGCTGGCCGGAGTACCCGTGGACGGCGGCGGCTTCGTCCGCGACCTGCTCCCGGGGCTGCTCGTCTTCGGACCCGGCCTCGGCGCCTGCGCGGTCGCGGGCTCCATCGCCGCTCTCACCGGTGTTGCCGAGCGGGAGTCCGGGGTGGCCTCCGGCATCAACACCGCGGCTTTCCAGATCGGCGCCTTCGGAGTCGCCGTCGTCAGCTCCGTCGCCGTCTCCGCCACTCACGGTTCCGGTCGGCTCGCGGCGATGACCGCGGGCTACCAGGCCGCGTTCACGGCCTGTGTCGTGCTCACCGCGGCCGGGCTGGCCTGCGCGACCGTGCTGCTTCGCCGGCCGCGCCGCCCGGCACGGTCGGAGACGGAGACGGGGACGGGGACGGGGACGGATCCGACGGTCACGGAGCGTCGAGTGCGGTCATGAGGTCAGTAGCGCTGGGCTTTGGCCAGACGAGGGGTCAGCCGTGGCTCGGAGGGCTCATGGCTGAACACGATGGGCTGTTCCTTCTTGCCGGGTTTGAGATTTTCCGCGCCGGTGTATCTCGTCTCCACGACATGATGGTCGGCATCCTCGAAGTCGATCTGGACGGCGTAGGACGCCGTGCTGCTCGTCTTGTTGGTGATGGTCACCAAGACAGCGAGGACGCCCCCGGTCTGCGCCATGGGCATCCCCGTCATGCCGACCTCGGAGAGTGCGTTTCCGCTTCCCTTGACGTCCTTGAGTTCCTGCTGAGCCGCTGCTGTCCTGCGAGCGCTCTCGGCCGACACCGACGCTTCGAACTCCGAGGCGCGTGCGGATGCCGAGGAAGCTGCTGCGGAGGCCGAGGCATGAGCGGAGGAGATGGCCGCGGAAGCCGAGGAAGCCAGTGCGGACGGCATTGTCCCGGAGAACGACGACGTGTCCGGCGCAGTGGGGGTTCCGCTTGCCGTGGAGCCGGTGCCATTGTCGCCATTGCCGCATCCGGCCAACGCAGAGGCTGCAACCGCGCACGTCAGAGCAGCTGCGGCCAGGCGGCAACGGCTGGACCTGCGCGCCGGGACTCGAGATCGGGGAAGCATGAGGATCCTCCAAGACGGATATCTTGGGATCATCGTCCGTGCTGCCCGCTTGGCCTGCGAGGCACCGCGACCAGACGAGTGATGCGGGTCGCGGCCTTGCTCGCCGGCAGCCTGAGGCGGAGCATCCGCCGCAGCTACTTGTCGATCTGCAGCACGGCCATCATGCCCTCGTCCTCGTGATTGAGGATGTGGCAGTGCAGCACCGTCCTGCCCGAGTAGTCGAGGAAGCGGGTGCGGACGACCATGTTGCCGCGTACCGGCACGTCGACGGTGTCCTGGAAACCGTAGTTGACCTGTGGCTTCCCATTGATGCTCATGACCTGGAAGTCATTGGTGTGGACGTGGAAGGAGTGGACCTCGTCGCTGTTGTTGCGGATCGTCCACTCCTCGACGGTGTCGAGCTTCGACCGGAAGTCCACGCGGTTGTGGTCGAACTGCTTCTTGTTGATGTAGAACTGCGTGCCCGCCGAGTTCTCGGTGAACACGATCGTCTTGCGGGCCGCGACCGGCGCCTTGGCCAGGTCGTCGACCGGGCCGAACGTCGTCGGCAGGGTGGCCTGGCGCACCGCCTCTCCGGAGGTGTCCACCGTGGCGAGGGTGGCCTGCGGGAACTGGTTGCCGGCCTTGCCCGAGTTGTAGGGCTGCGTCATCAGCTCCGTGGTGCCGGCCTTGCCGCCCTGCACCAGGACGTCGTAGCGTGCGCCGGCCGGAATCACGATGGAGTCCGCCGAGTAGACCTTGTTGACCGGGTAGCCGTCCTGCGCGACCACGTGGAACCTGCTGCCGGGCAGCGCTACCTTGTAGAAGATGTTGGCCCCCACATTGGCGATGCGCCACAGCTGTGTCTCGCCCGGCTTGATGTGGATGCGCGGGTTGAGCTGGCCGTTCACGGTGCGGGTGGTCGGTGCGCCCATCTTCAGGTTGTCGGTCTTGATCCGGTCGGCGACGATCTGGAAGTCCTTCAGAGCGATCACGTGTTCGGTGATGCCACGCAACGGCCGGGGCATGTACCGGTCGAGGCCGTCGACGACGACGAGGCCCGACATACCGCCCGCCGTCTGTGCGGCGGACAGGGTGTGCGGATGCGGGTGATACCAGTAGGTGCCCGGTTCCAGGCTCTTCAGGAACTGGTACTTGTAGGTGAAGGTCTTGCCCGGCTGGACGGCCAGGAAAATGTTGTCGGAGTTTCCTCCCGGTGAGACGTGCATTCCGTGCACATGGAGATTCGTCTGCTTGTCGATCCGGTTCTCGAAGGTGATCTCCATGCGGTCACCGGGCTTCAGACGCAGTGTGGGTGGCATGTAGAGGCCGTTGTAGGTCAGGGCCCACAGCTGTCTGCCCGCCAGCGGGACCTTCTTCCGCTCCACCACGATCCGTGTCTTGAGCAGGCCGTTCTCGCTGACCACCTGGGCCGGGTCACGCAGGTCTTCGGTGGCTGCGGCCGTCAGCGCGGGGGAGGGCGAGATGGAAGGGCCGGCCGAGACCGATGGCGCGGCATGCTCGTGCGCCAGCTCTGCTGTGGCACAGCCCGATGCGAGGGCGAGAGCGGCGAGGAGTGCCATGGCGGCGGCCCATCCGCCGAAAGGGCTTCTGTTCATCCGGAATCTCCGAGGGAAACGACAAACGGACCGGTCCAGGGGGCGGCCCGTGCCATCATGCCCAGCGAATGGTGCGTTTCTTGCTCAATGACCCGCATTTAAGTGGTTGATGTCGGAGACCGACCGAGTGAATCCAGAATTCACTGCCGGCCGGGTGAATCCGGATGTCTCGGTCCTGTCCAGGTCTGCCGGTCGCAGGCCGTGCAGATCACCACACCGCTGACGGGCGGCCGTCACGCCTCGCCCGCCGCGTCCGGTCGGTCCCCGGGAGCAGGCGGCATGCCCTCCGTGCTCAGGACGCACAGGGCCGGCCGCCCGGCCGCCCGCATCCTCGGCCCGTCGGTCTCGGGGGCATGGACCCGGCCCGATGCGTTCCAGCCCTGTCGGGTCCGCCGGCCCGGTCACAGGATCGGAGACCACTTCGTACGATCCGCGGGCTCACGGCCTCACACCTAGGCTGGAGGTGTCGGGGCAGGTGATGAGCGCCCGCCGCGCCTCGGCGATCCGCCCGCGGGCGCGACAGGAGGACCCATGCGCGCCTCACTCGTCCAACTCCGTGTGGACGCCGTCGAGAGCCCCGCCGACCGGCGGCACCGTGCGGCGGCCCTGGTGCGTACCCGGACCGGTGACGACCTCGTGGTCCTGCCCGAGAGCTGGGCCGCCGGCGCCTGGAACCATGACAGCTGGGAGCGGGATGCCGAGCCCATCGACGGTCCCACCGCACAGGCGATGTCCGACGCGGCCCGGGAGGCCGGGGTCTGGCTGCACGCGGGGACGCTCGTCGAACGCGGTCCGGACGGCACGCTGTACAACACGGCGCTGGTCTTCGACCCGTCCGGCGTCCGCCGCGGTCTCTACCGAAAGATCCATCGGTACGGCTTCGACACCGGCGAGGCCGCCCTGATGGGTGCGGGCGACCAGGTGGTCACCGTACCCACCGGATCCGCCACGCTGGGCCTTGCCACCTGCTACGACCTGCGCTTCCCTGAACTGTTCCGGGCGCTGTTGGACGCCGGCGCCGATGTACTGACCGTTCCTGCGGCCTGGCCCGCCGGCCGACTCGCCCACCTGACGCTGTTCGCCCGCACACGCGCCGTCGAGGAGCAGTGCTTCCTGCTCGCCTGCGTCGCCGTCGGCGAGCACGGCGGGGTTCGGCAGGCCGGACACAGCATGATCGTGACCCCTTGGGGCGATGTGCTGGCCGAGGCGGCCGATGAGGAGGAGATCGTCACCGCCGACCTGGACCTCGCCGAGGTCGCGCGCGTGCGCAAGGAACTTCCGGTCCTGCGTGACCGGGTGATGGGCATCCCGGTTCCGGCACACCGGCGCTGAGCGGGGACTGCGGCCGGCCCCGGTGGGAGCGGGGGTCTTTCGGCCGGGGCCACAGCTTTCGCACACACCTGGGAACCGGGGTAGGCGGCGAGGTACTCCACCGTGCCTGGGCTCCAACACCTCGGCGGCGGCCAGGCCGGCCAGTCCCGGACCGGTGCCCCCACATCCAGGGGCCACCCCCGTCACCGAGCAGGAACACGAGACGCGCCCGGTCATGAGTGCGGCCTCTCGGGGAGCCCGGCGCCGGACCGGGACGCCTCCTGCGCCCCGGTGGGCACAGCGGAGACGCAACGATTCCTCCAGTGGTGTCACAGCCCCTCGGGGCACAGGCGCCGGACCTTGCCGCCCTTGACCACCGCGTCGACGCATCCGGCGGGAAGACCGTCGTGGGAGGTCGCGGAGAAGTTGGCGGTCATGGTCAGCACGCCGTCGCCGAACGTCGTCCGCTGCACGAGGTGGTCGGGAGTCAGCCAGCGGAAATCGGTCATCGGCCGGGTCGCCGCTGCCTTGTGCAACGGCTCGAAGTACTTCTGCAACTCGGCGATCTGCCGACCGTGGCGATCGAGTTCGGACTGGTCGAGGACCAGGTTCAACGGCACGTTGTACAGCATCGCGAGCAGTGCGCGGGCGCGGCTCTGGTCGGGCAGCTTCGACCACGACAGCTCCCAGCGCTCCATGCTGATCACCGAGTCGTGCAGCACCGTCTGGTACAGCGGCACCCGGTACCGGGGGTCGTACATCGCCTTGGCCAAGTCGGTCGGGAGTTGGACCGGCTTGAAGAAGACGGCGGGTGCGCCGGAGGGCGTGTAGCCGCCCCAGGCCGCCCGGTCCCGCTCCAGCGTCCAGAGCCGGTCGTCGACCGGTGTTCCGGATCCGTGGCTGAAGGACAGCACGCGATTCGCCCAGGAACCGGCGCTCTCCGAACCGAGCACCAGCTTGCGGTCACCGGAGAGCCACGCCATCCGGGCGAGCCGGTTCCGGCGGTCCTGCGCCTGGGGCATCGGGTGCGCGGGGGAGTGGTCGGTGAACAACTCGCCGGCGGCGTCGACATCGAGGAAGTAGCTGGTGGCACCGTTCGCGGTCATCTCCCGGGTACGGTCGGTCAGGTAGTGCCGGTGGGGCTCGGCCTGCCGGAGTGCCTCGGAGCTGACGTAGCAGCCGCGGTCGCCGAAGCCGGTGACGATCTTGCCGTCGGCCCCGCGCACACAGCCGTCCGTCCACACCGGGGCGGGCCACTTCGACACCGAGGTGTCTGCCGACGCGGGATCCTGTGCGTTGGCCCAGGAGTCGTACGGACCGACGAGGTAGCCGGCCTGCTTGGCCAGGTTCGTCGCCTCGCGGTCCATGGGGGAGCCGTCGGCGTCGTAGCCGATCCACATGCGATCGATGCCGAGCGCGCGCAGCCGGCGTATGCCCTCGGAGGTGCGTGCCTGTCCCCAGGCGTAGGTGTGGAAGGCGCCGACCAGCTTGCCGACTTCGGGGTTACGGGCGATCTTCTCGCGCAAGGTGCCGATCCCGCCGTGGTCCTGCAGCCAGGCGCGGTAGTCACGGGCCGCGGCCACCGGCGATCCGTCGGTGAGCGCGAAGGTCACCGAGTAGTCGTTCGTGGACTCCTGTGGCGAGAACCGGTGCTCGGTCTCGGTGTGCAGGCGGCCGTGGGCGGAGACGAACTTCAATGTGGTTCCGATGTCGGACTCGGCGATGTAGCTCGCGCCGTGCCGACTCGGCAAGCTCATGCCCCAGAACGGCATGGTCAGACCGTCGGCCATACCCGCTTCCGATCCCGCGAGACCTCCGGCCGCCGAGTTCCACCACCGGTCGGTGACGGGAACGGACAGGCCTTCACCGCGCGGGATCTGCAGCTCCTGCGTGGCGGGTTCGGTCCCGGTCACCGGCCACTTCAGGGTGGTCTTCCGAGCGGCGTGCACGGTGATGGCCAGCCGCCCTCCCCGTGCGGACGCGGTGACCATGAGCCCCGTCTTCGCGTACCGCCAGGTGGCCTTCGCGCCGTGCACCGAGATCCTGTCGGCGGGGCCGAGGTTGCCGGCCGCGCGGGCGGAGAGCTGCCAGGTACGGCCGTCGTCGGCGCGGGCCCGCACGGCCAGCGACGCGACATCAACCACCGCGTGTCCACCGGCGACGGGGACGGTCAGCCGGTTTCCGTCCGCTTCGATGCGTCGGGGGTCCTGCGTCCCGGTCCCGAATGCGGTGGCCGTGCCGATCGCGCCGATCACCGCGAGCGCACCGCTCAGTGCGACGATCTTCGTCCTGGTCTTCTTGGTCTTCCGTGTTCCCATGGTCGGCCACTGTCGTGCTGCCGGATAAGAAGTTTGTGAGAACCGCCTGCGGGGTCACGAGCCGGAAGCACCCGGGCCCTGGGAGGGAATCCGGAGGCGGAACAGTGCGCCGCCGCCGGGGTTGTGCTCGGCGGCCAGGTCGGCGTGGTGTGCGCGGGCGATCTGGCGGGCCATGGCCAACCCCAGGCCGGAGCCGGGCAGGGCGCGTGCAGTGCGGGCGCGGTAGAACCGGTCGAAGACATAGGGCAGGTCTTCGTCGGCGATGCCGGGCCCGTGGTCACGGACGACCACCTCCAGGTGGCCGTCCGAGTGGGTGAGCGTCACCTCGACGGGCCGGCCGGGCGGGCTGAACTTCGCCGCGTTGTCGAGCAGGCTCGACAGCAGACGGGAGAGCCGAGCCGGTACGCCCGCGACCGTGGTCGTGGGTGCGCAGGGACTCACGGCGAGGTCGAAGGGGATCGACGGCCAGTGGTCGCGGGCGGCGTCGACGGCGTGGGTCACGACGGCCGCCAGGGGTACGTCCTCGATGAGCGGGTCCGGTTCCTCCTCACGGGCCAGCTCGATCAGGTCGTTGACCAGAAGGGTGACCTCCCGCAACTGACGGCCGAGCGCCGTGCTCGCCCGGTCACGCTGGGCGTCGGTGAGGCGGGCGGAACGGGTGAGCAGTTCGGCGTTGGTGCGCAGGGCGGTGAGCGGGGTGCGCAGCTCGTGGGAGGCGTCCGCGACCAGGCGGCGCTGGGCGGTGATGGACTTCTCCAGCTCGTCGAGCATGGTGTTGAAGGAAGTCGCGAGCCGGGTGACCTCGTCCTCGCGCCCCGCGCGGCCCGGCGGCAGCTCGATGCGGTGTCGGGCGTCGCGGGTGGCGGCGATGCGTTCGGCCGTGGCGGTGAGACGGCCGACAGGCGCGAGGCCCGTGCGGGAGACCCAGGAGCCCAGGGCACCCGCCAGCAGCACCCCGGCCGCGCCCACGACGGCCAGCAGTCCGGCGGCCTGCCGTACGCCTCGGTCGACGGTGTCGGCGCGCACGGCGACCTGCAGAGCGCGGCCCTTGCCCAGCGGCGTGGTGAGCATCCGGGCGCGGTGGCCGGACAGGCGGACCTCGCTGTAGTACGCGGCGCGGCTGCCGGCGGCGACCTGCCGGCCGGCACCGGTGACCGGCAGCAGGTAGGGCTTGGCCGGGTCGTCGCCGACGTGGGCGGGGACAAGCTGGGCACAGGCCGGGGCGGCGAGGAACCGGCATTCGCCCTGTACGACGCCCGGGGGCTCGTGCCGGTACCGCTGGGCGGCGAGCCGGGCGGACTGGGTCAGGTGCAGATCGAGCTGCTGGAGCAGCTGATGACGGATGACCAGGAAGGCGGCCGTGCACACGCCCACGACGACGACCGCCACGGCGAACGACGCGGCCAGTGTCAGCCGGGTGCGCAGCGGTCGCCGGCGCGGCCACCGATCCTGTGCCCGCCCGGTCGCCTGCCCGGAGCGCTGTCGCATACCCCTCACGGCAGGTCCAGCCGGTAGCCGACACCGTGCACGGTGTGCACGAGCCGCGGCTCACCCGCGGCCTCCAGCTTGCGGCGCAGATAGCCGATGTAGACGGCCGGCGAGTTGGAGTCGGGGCCGAAGTCGCTGCCCCAGACCCGTTCCTGGATCACCTCCTTCGGCAGAACCTGTCCGGGGTGCCGCAGCAACAGCTCCAGCAGCGAGAACTCGGTGCGGCTGAACTCGATGGCGCGCGATCCGCGCCGGCCGGTCCGTGTGGCGGGGTTCACCACGAGATCCGCAAAGGCGAGTTCGGTCGGCTCGTGCGGCCCCAGGGGCTCGGCGCGGCGCAGCAGCGCCCGGATGCGCGCCAGCAGTTCATCCAGTGCGAAGGGCTTGACGAGGTAGTCGTCGGCGCCCGCGTCCAGGCCGTCGACCCGCTCGCTCACCGAACCCAGAGCCGTGAGTACGAGTACGGGAGTGCGGTCGCCCAGAGCCCGGAGGCGGCGGCACAGGGCGAGCCCGTCGATGCCCGGCATCATCACGTCGACGACCATGGCGTCCGGCTCCCAAGCGGTGACGGCTGCCAGAGCCGCCAGCCCGTCCTGCGCTCCGCGGACCTCGTACCCCTCCACGGCCAGCCCGTCCTCCACCGCATACCGAACCTCGGGCTCGTCGTCCACGACCAGGATCTTCGGCGTTCTCGTGCGGCCGGCAGCAGTACTCATGCAGGACAGCCTGCCAAACGCCCTTCTCGGAGACCTGCGGAGGTCGCCGGCGGCTCGTCGTGCGCCCCGCCGTGACGGCCGCCGTACGGGCTGCTCCTCGGCGCGGCAGGGGTGCTTCTGACCTCGGGCGCGGGATCCCGGGTGACGGCGATCCAGACGGCCAGGGCTCGCAGGGGACCCCCTTGCGCCGACGAGGTCGGAGCAGGGGGCTCGTCACGTCCTCCTCAACTACTGCTGCGGGCGGTCGCAGCCGCGCGGCGCTCTCACAGGCCCGCGGCGAGGGCCCGGGTACAAACGGCGGCCCGGGCCCCCTCGGGTGTCACACGTGCGGACGGCGGCCGCTCTCCTGGTGCGGGAAGGTCTGGTCCGCTCCCGGGAGCGTCGGCTTCGGCAGCGTCGCCACCTCCTCCTTCGCCTTCTCCAGCTGCTCCGCCGTGTCGTCGGGCAGCCGGGGCGAGCGAGGGCGGGCGTCGCGGAAACGGAAGGCGGTCGTGAAGTCGCCGAAGGTCTCGCGCCGCCAGTCGCTGACGTTCGGCTCCTCCACCCCGGTGAACCGCTCCAGGAACTGCAGGGCGGACGTGTGGTCGAAGGCCTCCGACGCGACCCAACCACCCACGGTCCAGGGCGAGACGATGATGGCAGGCACGCGGAAGCCACCACCGATCGGCAGGCCCTGGATGAACTCGTCCGGGGTCCCCGGCGGTGCGGTCGGCGGGGCCACGTGGTCGAACAGGCCGTCGTTCTCGTCGTAGTTGAGGATGAAGGCAGTCTTGCGCCACACCTTCGGGTTCGACGCGATCGCCTCGATCTTCGAGGCCACGAAGTCGGCGCCTGCCGCGGGGAGGTAGTCGGGGTGCTCCGACTGGTAGCTCGTCGGCATGATCCAGCTCACCGTCGGCAGCCGGTCGTTGCGGGCATCGTCCTCGAAGGTGCCCTCGGGCTGCGGGCGTACGCCGCGCTCGTACAGGTCGGAGCCGGGCTGTGCGTTCCTGAAGGTGGCGAACTGCTCAAGCATGTTGCAGCCGTAGTCGTCGTCCTGCTGGTACACCTTCCAGCTGATGCCGGCCGCCTGCAGCCGTTCGGCGTACGTCGTCCAGCGGTACGGCGTCGGCGCGATGTTGCTGATGATCGGGCCGCCCTTGGTGCCGCCCGGGTCGATCGAGCCGGTCATCCACATCAGGCGGTTGGGCCAGGTGGGACCGAACACCGAACAGTAGTAGTTGTCGCAGATGGTGAAGGTCTCGGCGAGCGCGAACTGGAACGGGATGTCCTTGCGCGTGTAGTAGCCCATCACGTAGGGGCCGTTGACGCCGTCGGCCTTGCGGTGGGCGGGCAGCCACTGGTCCATCTTGCCGCCGTTCCACGCCTGGTGCTGCACGGACCAGGCGTGGCTGGTCGACGGGATGGCCTGGGCGCTGGACTTGTGGGTGTCGAGGTGGAAGGGCAGGAGATAGCCCTTCGGGTTCACGGCGTCCGGCTGGTAGAAGACGGATCGCCCGTTGTCGAGTTTCAGTGCCTGCGGGTCGCCGAAGCCGCGGACCCCGGAAAGGGTGCCGAAGTAGTGGTCGAAGGACCGGTTCTCCTGCATCAGCATGACGACGTGCTCGATGTCGCGCAGCGAGCCGAGCCTCGGCGGCTCGGCGGCGACGGCCTTCTGGACGCTCGGCGGGAGGAGGGAGAGGGCCGCGGCGCCCCCCAGCGCGCCGGCGGCCGAACCCAGGAGTCTGCGGCGTGTCAACTCGGCCATGAATGCCCCTTCTTGAGCGAGAGAAGCTCCTCGGCGTGACGGCCGGCCCGGGTGTACAGGCGGGCCGCCCGTCACTCTCCGCCCAGGGCGCCGGGGCGCATCAGGGGTGGACGGTGAACTTGCGGCCAACGCGCGGAAAGGGGTTGGCCAAGCCGTGACCGCCAACACCCGTGCGTTGCACGGCTGTTGCCGTACGTTGAGAAAACGATGGCCGCTGCAGGGATCAGGGCACGACTCCTGCACACATCCGGTCTTGGAGGCGGCGCACACCGCACCGAAACCGGACAGCCCAGGCGCGCCGGGCCGCGCCGATGTGAGACAGACCAGGGAAGGGTGGCGGCTGGGAAGAGGCGCCTAGCGAGGCCGGCGTCGCCTGACAGAACCCGTGAAACGCTACTCGCACCGAGCACTGTCCATTTCGGCCGCCAGCACGGCCATCTGATGCACGTGCGCGAAGTACCTGGCCGCGTACTCGTCGTCGCCTATGGAGGGGAGGATGGCTTCGCCGTTGGCCTTTTACCCGGGGTACCGTTGGCGATGTTGGCGAGGAGGGATGCGGTCCGGCCTGCACTTCCATTGAGCCCCTTTCGCCTGAAGTCGCTGGTCGCGGCCGGGTGTGATGGCTCTTACCCGTTCTCATGCCGGGTGTCCGCACGGTAGATCTGTGCCGCACACTCCGGTTGCCGAACCGCGACATCCGGGTGGCACGTCACCACCAAGTCACCACCGGGAGTCACACCGAATTGCGCGGTCCGCGCCACGATGTGCGGGCCTGGCACAGAAGGAGCATGCGATGACGGACACGACTGAGGCGCCTGCCGGAAGAGCAACTGAGGGCAGCTGGGTGATTCCTCTCCTGGTCCTCGCACCCGTGGCCATCATCGGGATCGTCACCGACCTGTCAACGCCCTGGCGCGTTGCCTCTTGGACGCTATGGGGTCTGGCGGCGGCATTGACCGCGGCGGGATGGGCTGAGGTTCTCCGGCACGGCACGAAGACTGCGAGCGGCTGGTCCGCCTGCATACTCGTGCACAGCGCCCTTGCCTGGCAGTTGGCCCATCTGATCCTTGACTCGTAGGAAGCCCTTTGCATGTCCTCGAGGCGTGCTGGTGGGCTCATACGATGGTGAGCCCCACCCGCGACGAAGCAGTCGCCTTCGGCGGAGCTGGCCCCAGGTAATTCGCAGGCTGTCCACCCACTTTCCGTCCTATCGTGTACCGCTGCCGTCCACACGGGGACGGCCCAACGGGAGAGGCGGCGGAGTGTTGCCGGACGCGTACAAGGTCATGCTGGACGCCGGGTTGAGCAAGGCGTTCGATGTGTGGTCCGGCTATCTCGACGCCCGGACGGGCGAGGACCCCCAGGTGCGCGCCCGACTGCGCGAGATGCTGGAGTCGGCCCGCGAGGCCGCCGCCGAGGGCGATCCCACGGCAGCACGTGTCTTGATAGCGGACATGTACGACGAGGCCCGGGAAGCCGGCCTTCCCTGGGCTCCCTCGCCGCCCCGCCCCTGCGAGGAGGACCAGCAGGTCCGCGACTACGCCAAGGACGCCCTGCCGCACGTACTCTCTCTGGGCCTGCGGGACCGTCTCGACCACATCGCTGTCCATCTGAGCGTCACGGGCCGCCGTATCGAGGCCGCCCCCGACCTCGACGCGGCCACCCGCCAGGACGTCCTCTACATCACCACCCGCGCCTGGATGGCCCTCGACCTCGCCAACCCGACCGCGGCGCGACGCGAACTGGATCGCCTCAAGACGATCGCGCGACGCTGGGGCGTGGAGCCCTGAGGTCCGAGTCGTATTGGCCAGTGGTCTTGGCCCTTGGCTATTGGCTAGTGCTGTCCCAAAGTCAGTCGTAAGGCCTACCGCCCTCGCCTGGCGGACCGGCCGGGCGACGGCCTGAAATCATTCGCCGCTGCTCGCCTCGCCCGGTACGGTCGCGAGCGTGTCCTCCGATCGCGGGGCCTGCACAGTCATGGACTTGCGATGCAGCTGGTGCCAAGATCACGCCGACGTCGGGCGTGGGCTCGGCACGCAGGGGAGAGACCATGAAGTTGTACCTCGCCGTGCCTCTGGTCCTGGTCGCCTTGCTCATCGCGGCCTCAGGCGTTGCGGCGATTACCCGTGGCTGGGTGCTCCCCATGAACCGGCGCCATATTCGCGCCCCGCGGATGTACGGCTGGGGTCAGCTGGTGGTGGCCTTCGCGCTGTGCTGGCAGCTGGCCTTCGGGCTTATGGTCAGCGATTCCGGGGTTCGGCCGACGGGAACGCTGATCGGCGGCGCGATTCTCCTGGCCGGCCTCGTCGTCATGATGGTGGGCCAGCTCGGCGGTGGTAAACAGAAGGGCGGCGGCACACCGTGAACCCGGCCGAGCGATCATGCTCGGAGTCAGGTGACAAGAGTCGCTGCTGTGGCGGTGCCGAGGAGACGCAGGTGGGTGCCGCAGGGCCCGTTGCTGTACCGCCTGTCGGCGGTGATGCTGTCGGGCCGCGTGCGGAGTGGACCCGGACAAGTCCCAGTGGTCCAGCCTGTCCGGTGAGAACCGTCGCGGTCGGGGATTCACACCCCAGCCGGCAATGCCGCTGAGGAGCAGCGTGCCTGGGCCGGGCAGCTGCGATCAGCAGATCGAGACTTCCGTAGGACGGACGCCGGCGGAAGCGCGCCCCCTGAAGATCGGAAAGTTTCAGCAGCTACTGAACTGCCACAGAACAACCACCCTGCCCCTTGACGATGACGATGACGATGACGATGACGAGGGAGACAGGGGCCACAATGAATCGGCACAACATGATCAAACCTCGTCATTCGTAGGATTTTCCGCTCTTTGGGGTTGGAGTGCGCTCGGTATTCCGTATAGTCCCGAAGTGCACCAGACGGGTGCTGGGGGGCATCGGGGGATGCGATGACATTCCGTCAAAGACGAACAAGATCAACTGCGTTGAAGCACAGGCGGCATCTGGCCGTGACATGTGTGGGCGCACTGCTGGGCTGCCTCACAGGCCTCACCGCATGCGGAGGTGGGGACCGCACGTCGGGGGCGCCGCCGGACACCGGCTCGCCGACAACGGCATCAGCAAGCGCCACCACCAGTGTCAGCGACACGGAGGCGACAACCGAGACGCCGACGGCCGAACAGACGACGGCCGAAAAGACGACGGCCCCGGAGCCGACCGTCACTCGGGACGACACCGACACCGGCACCACCGACGCGGATGCGTCGTCGTCGGACGTACCGAACGGCCAGTGGACCGGCACCGCGCACGTCAGCGTGGACTTCGCCGACCCCGGCTGCGCCGCCGACGAACGGTCGTACGACCTTCCGGCGACGCTGATCATCGATGGTCCGGTCGGCACCGAGAGCAACGCCTTTCATCTCTCCTGGGCCAGCGACAGCCAGACCGCCGAGGGGGCCTTCGGAGTGACCTCGGCGCTCAGCGGAACCGACACCACCGACGCGCGCAAGGTGGAGATCGAGTACTGGTCGCTGTCGGACGACGGCGATGGCAGCCTGTCCGGGCGGCTCACCGATTCGGCCGCTGCCCAGGGCGCCTCACTCAACCTCCTCTTCGTGCCGAAGCCGCTGTTCCAGTGCAGTGGTTACACCAACTATCCCTACGGGATGGCGGTGGGTACGACCCTGAAGGGGACCGTGACCGGAAACTCCGCATCCCTGGTGCTCAGCGGTACCTCCCTCGACGGGACCAGGAGCTTCCGTGTCGAATGGTCCTAGCGGGGCGCCGCTCCTCGACGTCTGGGCCGACAGGATCGCCGCGGCCGCCGCACCGGACGAGATCGATTTCGCCGGCCACACCGCCCGGCTGTACGCGCGGGGTGGCCGAAAGCGCCGGGCGCTGCTGCGTCAGGCCCCATCGGTCCCGGCGGGCACCGGAGGCGAACTGGCTGCCGCGGTGCTGCCGGCGCTCTGGGACGCGCTGGCGGCCTCGTACACGCTGTTGAAGGCAGCCTTGGGCTCGTCCGTCCTGGCGAACGCCATCTCTGGGTCCGCGCTGCTGCTCGCCCTGAGGGACCGCCGCAACGACAGCCCGCGCACGGCTGCCGAGTCCGGCGCGGAGCCCGATGGCGTTGCCGCGTCCGACCCGCAGCCCGATCACGCTCCGGCGCCCACGCCTGAGCCGGATCGTGCTTCCGGGCTCGGTGGGACGTCTCCGGCGACGGTTGACGGGGACATGGTTCGCGACCTGGCCGTGCTGGCCGGTGCTGTGGCGGAGGTCTCGCGTCGTCTGCGGACCCGCGGTGTGCAGGGCCCGCAGGCCGACCGTACGGCGGCCGAAGCCGTTGCCGCCTTGCACACCGGCCGTGACGCGGGGGCGCTCGCCTTCCTCGCACTGCTGGCGGGCGTACCGTCACCCGACGCCGACGCCGACGCCGACGCCGACGCCGACGCCGACGCCGACGCCGACGCCGACGCCGACGCCGACCCCGACGGCTCAGCAGCCGCCCCCGGTCCCTGGAATGGCCTGCGCCGCCTGACTGCCCGGCTGCGACGGCCCCAAGGACGGTCCGAATGACACCCCGCGTCGACTACGGTGACGCGCCTCTGGCGCCGCCCCCATGGCTGTGGCTGCTGCTGGGCAACTATGGCTGGCAGCTGCCCTCGGGAGTGTCCTGGTGGCATGCGCAGATCCGGGACCTGTGGACGGACGACGGAAACTACAGCGCGGAGATCGTCGCGAGCCCGGGCTTCGCGGCGCTGCGGGTGACGACGGTCAGCCAGGTCATGCCCTCGCTCGTGCTCGTCGCTGGGCTGGTGACCGTGGTGATTCCGTACGTCCGGGGCTGGTACACGTCGTGGCGCTACCGCCTCACCGACCTGACCGCCCTCGACGGCCGATCGGTGGGCGGCACCGAGCACGGACTGCCCGCCCTGCGGCACTTCGTGGAGACCCACGCGCCGGGAACGGGCATCAAGGTCGCGATGTGGGCCAAGAGCCCACCCGCCCGGGTCTACGCGGCCGGCTGCCGCAAGCGGCGCATCGCCGTCTCGCTGGGGTTCGTCGCGCTGTGGCGACGCAACCCGGAGCGGGCCCGCGTGCTGCTGATCCACGAGGTGGGCCACCTCGACAGCGGCGAGCACCTCATCGCGGGTCTGGGCAGCCCGTTCACCCGGGCGATCCAGGCCTGGCCTCTGGTGTTCCTCGCCTCGGGGCTCGCGCCGCTGGTCTGGCTGGGGGTACGGCACGAGCCGACCGCCTCTCTGATGTGGTCCCAGGTAGTCGTGGTCCTCTCGAAGGCGACGGTCGTACTGGTGCCTGTGCTGGCGCTGTGGTGCAGCGAGTTGGCGGCCGACCGGTGCGCGGTCGCCGCGAGCGGGCGGCGTGCCGTGGTGGACGCCCTGGAGGAACTCCGTTCGGGCAGACGGAGGTGGGGGTGGTTCACCGAGGTGACCCATCCGCCCATGCGGCTGCGCCGGTGGTGCGTCGAGCGGGCCGACAGGCCCGTGGTGCCGATGCTGCTGACCGCGGCCGGGCCCGTGGCCCTGCTGGCGTACGCCCTGTTGACGACCTGCCTCGCCGCCGTCGCTCTGGTCCTGTTGGGAGACCCGCCGTCCGCCGCGATCGCCAGCAGTGTGGAGCTGGCGCACCGGGACCTGCTCACCGTGCCCCTGTGGTCGGGCATGGTCGCTGTGGTGCTGGTGTGGCCGGCCTTGGCGGGACTGTGGCTCCGGCTGTGGCGAGGCCCGGGCGGGATCGCCCGGGTACCCGTGGCCGGTCCGGGCGCCTCGGCTGCACCCCGGGTGTTCGGCATGCATCCCTGGACAGTGCGGGCGACTGCCGTGGTGCTGCCTGCCCTTGTTCTCGTCTTCGCCCTGCTGCCGCTCAGCGGCGCGGTCGACCGCGATCCGGTCCTCCGGCCGTCGGCCACCGCAGACGAGAGTTCAAGTCCATGACGTGTTCCCGGCGACGCACCTGCAGGGGGAAAGATCCGGGTGGCTGGCGGAGACGGCCTCCGGGACCGTTTCCGCTGCCCCTACGAGCCTCAGGGTGACGTCCATGTGCACCGGCCGCGCGAGGCCTCCCTGTCGGTACCCGGCTCTTCGGCTCCGATCGCGCCGGTTACTCAGGGCAGTCTCCCCCCCCGAAAACCTTTCGCACAGCGCGTACTTGGCGTCCTACAGTGGAGGCCGCCGGGTGGAGCAGGTAGGCAGCTCGCTGGGCTCATAACCCAGAGGTCGCGGGTTCAAATCCCGCCTCGGCCACGAAGACCGGGCCCGTCGCACGATGCGACGGGCCCGAGTCATGCGCCGTGCACGCCCGGGTACCGAGGATCAGGACTGCCCCGTGTGCGGCTCGGCCAGGGGACGGCTGTGCGTACAGGCCCCAAGCAGCCAGGGCTGATCGATGTCATCGTCCGCTCGCGGACACCGCGGTGTCGTGCCCTCGTGAACGGCCGGACGACACCCGGTCAGTCGGTACAGACGAACCGCTCGCCTGAGAAGGAAGAACTGTCCGAGCTGCTACCACCGTTGCGGATGTTCCAGACGTTCTCGTCCCCGCTCGCGTCGAAGAAGTGAGCGTAGACGGGCATGTTGTTGCGGTAGGAAAAGACGTTGTTGGCGAGTCCGTAGTCTGCAAGGTCCCAGCATGTGCTGCGCCTGGTGGTCACGAACTTCATGTTGATGAAGCCCGTGTTGCGGTACAGGCACAGGCCGCCGGCACGGCACGGCTCGGCGGCGGATGCCGGGGGAGAGAACACGACGCCGGCGCACGTCAACGCCAGCGCGGCGACAGCGGTCGCTGTCTTTCGCCACATGGTGACCACTTCTTCCCACTCAGGACCGTCGGGTCAAGTCGCTTTCCACGTACATCACTTGAGGCAACGCTACGGCTCATGCCGTGCCCACTACAACCACATGGACGGGTGCGGCATCAAGACTCTCAGCAATCTCCCGAACGGGCCCGACAGGAAGCCCTATCGGTGTTCTTCAAGCGACAGCACGGCACTGAGGGCGGCGGCACCGTCGAGAAGGGCTCTGGAGCGTGCCGCGATGCCGGCTCCTCTGGCGGCCAGCGCGGAGGCGATCTCCTCCGACCGACGGGCATGCCGCAGCTCCGGCATGAGGGCTCGAAGGGGTGCGATGCGGTAACCGGCTTTGCGTAGTTGGTGAACGATCCGGGCGTCGCGCACTTGAGTGGGTGTGTATCGTCGCGTTCCTCGCGCTGGATCGCGGTCGGGGACGACAAGGTCCTCCGCATCCCAGTGCCGCAGTGTCGAAGGGAGCACGCCGAGAGCGGCCGCGAGTTCGGAGACGCTCATCGAGTCCGATGGCCGTACGTCTTCGATCGGCTCGCCTGAGATCGCCTGGGCCGCTTCCTCGGCCTTCCTCAGGCCTGTGCGCTCTGAGTCGAGCCGGGCGTGTGCCGCATCCAGAAGGGCAAGTGCCTGCGAGACGGGGAGCTGGTGGACGGCCCGGACGATCTTCTTGGCCTCAGTCGGCCCCGCACCTGCCGCGAGCGAGCGGTAGGCCAGTACGGACTGCAGATGCACCTCTCCATCCGCCATCTAGCGAGGGGACCCGCGCGTTTACGCGTGGGGGGAATCGCTTCTCTGGGCTGTTCTGACCTCAACTCTGCGCGCGGATCTGCACCGTTGAACCCAGCTGGCTAGATGTGTGTCACCTCTATAGTGATCGTGGTGACTGTGACGCGGAAGGTTCGCCGGTACTGCGGCGGTGTGTACGACTTGGGACTGCACGTGGTGTGGTGCCCGAAGTACCGCCGCCGGGTCCTCGGTGGCCGTGTCGCGGTCCGGCTGCGTGAGCTGATCGAGGCCAAGGCCGCAGACAAGGGCTGGGAGATCACCGCCCTTGAGGTGATGCCCGATCACGTGCACCTGTTCGTCAAGCACGAGCCGAAGGCGTCCGCGTCCTACGTTGCGAACCAGTTCAAGGGCTTCA
>NZ_JBIWPP010000041.1:0-68635 GCF_044768335.1 Streptomyces sp. NPDC101151
GTGGGCGTGGCGGCGGGCCCGCGGGGGGGGGCGGTGCGTGGGGGTCTCAGCCCCCCGCACCGGCGGGGGCCGCCCCGCCACGGCCTCCGGAGTCCCCGGCCGCGTCCCGACCTGCCGTTCCCCGCCGGGCATCGCCCCGCTCACGGGCTCCTCCTTTCCCACCGCCGGCGCACCGCGTCGCCTGAGGGCACACCCGGCCGGCCGGCCGGGTGTGCCCTCCGCGTTCCCGGCTCCGCACCGGTCACACTCGCAAACGCGCACACGGGTCGCGCCGGTCACCCGGATGCCTTACCGCCACCCGATTCAGAAACCGGACCGCTCAATGCCATGAGGGGCAGCGGTTGGACTTACCAATCATGAAGGCGCAGGGTGGACGAGCCCCTCGCACACGACGGGCACCCCCTACGGCACCACCCGGAGACGACCCGATGAACCACGTCGCGGACCCCGATCGCTACGACGGAACCATGCGCTACCGGCGCACCGGCCGCTCGGGACTGGACCTCCCGCTCCTGTCCCTGGGCTACTGGCACAACTTCGGCGACGACCGCCCCTTCGAGACGCAGCGCGAGATCGCCCTGCGCGCCTTCGACCTCGGGATCACCCACCACGACCTGGCCAACAACTACGGTCCGCCGTACGGGGCGGCGGAGATCAACTTCGGCCGGCTCATGCAGCAGGACCTCGCGCCCTACCGGGACGAGCTGGTGGTCTCCACCAAGGCGGGCTGGGACATGTGGCCCGGCCCCTACGGGCAGGGCGGCGGCTCCCGCAAGTACGTGCTGGCCTCACTGGACCAGTCCCTGCGCCGCACGGGCCTGGACTACGTGGACATCTTCTACTCCCACCGGCTGGACGCGAGCACGCCCCTCGAGGAGACGATGGGCGCCCTCGACACCGCCGTCCGCCAGGGCAAGGCGCTGTACGTCGGCATCTCCTCCTACGACGCCGAGCGCACCCGGCAGGCGGCCGCCATCCTCCGCGACCTGGGCACCCCGCTACTGATCCACCAGCCGTCGTACAGCATGCTCAACCGCTGGATCGAGACCGACGGCCTGCTGGACACGGCCCAGGAGGAGGGCTTCGGCGTCATCGGCTTCACGGCACTCGCCCAGGGACTGCTGACCGGCCGCTACCTCGACGGCGTGCCCCAGGACTCGCGGGCCGCGCAGGGCACGTCGTTCGACCCGGCGTGGCTGACCGACGACATGCGGCACCGGCTGCGGTCCCTGAACGACATCGCCGGCCGGCGTGGGCAGACCCTGGCCCAGATGGCCCTGGCCTGGGCCCTGCGGGACGAGCGGGTCACCTCGCTGGTCATCGGCGCCTCCCGCACCGAGCAGCTGGAGCAGAACGTGGCCGCGCTGCAGAACCTCGACTTCAGCGCCGACGAACTGGCCGAGATCGACAAGCACGCGACCGACGGCGGGGTGGACCTGTGGCAGGACGCCCGGATGGGAAATCTGGGCTGAGATGGCACGCAGTGACGCACGTCACTGACATAAAGGAAAAATAGGACATAATGGAAGTCATCCGGCCAGCGATCCCGCAATGTCAAGGAGCCGCTTCCCGCATGGCTTACGGAGCCCCTCGCCACAGCCCCTTCCCGTCGCCCCACCCCGACCTGGACCTCGCACGCAACTGCACGCAGTGCCTCGGCTGGGGAACCGTCGTCACCCGCGACGGGGATCACGAACTGTGCCGGACCTGCCAGCCCGACCCGACCGACGGCGAGGGCTACCTCGGCTCCGTCTATTGAGCACCACCCCCCTGCCCAACCGGAGTTCCTCGTACGGCCCTTAGCGGCCAGGTTAGGCTTCCGGTAATGGTTTCGCCAAGAAACCGTCAAGTCGGGCACGGGGGCAGCCATGGGCGCCGCACGCACGAGCAGTACCCCATTGCCGGGCATCGGTGTCCGGTACGACCTCTCGACCCGGGAGCGGCACCGCCTGTCCGTGGTGGCCCACCACGACGGGTCGAGGACGCTGAGCGCCTACCGCGGTGACGATCCCGACGCGTGCGCCCTGTCCGTCCGGCTCACCGGCCAGGAGGCGGAGGCGCTGACCGAGGCGCTGAAGCCGACGCACCACAGCCCGAACCTGCTGTCCACCACCGAGCTGGGCCTGGTGGCCGAGCGGGTCGCGCTGTCCGCGACGTCCCACTGGAACGGGCGGCTGCTCGGCGACACCCGGATGCGCACGGAGACCGGCGTGTCGATCGTGGCCGTGCTGCGCCGCGCCGACGCGATCCCCTCCCCCGGACCCGGCTTCCGGCTGGCCGGCGGAGACACCCTGATCGTGATCGGCACCCGCGAGGGCGTCGACACGGCCGTCGGCATACTCGGCCGGGACTGAGGCGGATGCATTCCTCCGCGGTCTTCCTGACCGAGTTCGGCGCGATCATCCTCGGCCTCGGCCTGCTGGGCCGGCTCGCCGCCCGACTGAGCTTCTCCCCGATCCCGCTGTATCTGCTGGCCGGACTGGCCTTCGGCGAGGGCGGGCTGCTGCCGCTGGGCGCCAGCGAGGAGTTCGTGGCGATCGGCGCCGAGATCGGCGTGATCCTGCTGCTGCTCATGCTCGGCCTCGAATACACCGCCGGCGATCTCGTCTCCAACCCAAGGACGCAGTACCCGGCCGGGCTCGTCGACGCCGCCCTGAACGCGCTGCCCGGCGCCGCCACGGCGCGGCGTCGCCCATGAAGGCGATCCGTTCCTGGTGTGCGAGGTTGAGGATGATTCCCTGGTGGCCGGGCGTATGGCCTGCCGTGCGGACCACGGTCACGGTGCCGTCCAGGAACAGGTCGGTGTCACCGGCCAGTTCGAGGAAGTTATAGGACCGCGTGTCCCGGTAGTCGTTGAACGCGTAGCCCCGGGCCGTCCAGCGGTCCGGCCACCAGGCGTGGCGCAGTTCATCGTGCTGGACCACATGCACGGCCTCCGGGAAGTAGCTCATTCCGCCGGCATGGTCGAGATGCAGGTGGGAGTAGATCACGTACTTGACGTCGGACAGGCGGTATCCGAGGCGATCCAGCTGTGCGTCGATGGCATGCTCCCGGGTGAATGCCTGGGCACCATACGCTGCCCGCAGCCCGACGCCCCAGTAGCTGTCCGCGGCCTCCGGGTCAGCCACACGATGGTTGATACCTGTATCGAAGAGGATCAGTCCGTGCACGGCGTGCTCGATGACCGCCACTGTCGAAGGCACAGAGATCATGCCGCTCGCCCCGTGCAAGAGACCTTCCTTCGGCATCGTGAAGGGCCCCGCGTCCACGGTTGTCACTCGCAATCTCGCAGCCACGGGCCACACTTTCCCATACGTGCTCCAGGCGCCTATCTCAACACTCCCGACTTCGCAACCACGTCATGTCATGGAAGGCTCAGAAACAGGCGCCAAGCACTTCTGCTGATCCACAACTCTTGACTATTACTCCTCCAACTCGCCTGCAGCATCATCGGCTTCAGACGACTCCACACCTCATTCCGAAACGATCAGTTACTTTCAGGCCTCCCCGATCGGGTGGCCGCTATCCGGCTCGAGAACGATTCGGCCGCGAAAAGATCCGCTCTCCAACAGGCTATGCGCATGTGCGGCCTGCGAGAGAGGCAGACGCTGGATGATGCGGGGACGCCACTCAGTGGTGCGCAGCAGCCCCACAACGCCTGCTGCCGCATCCGCGAGGTCAGCCGTGGTGGCGTTGGTGATGGCGAAGCCGATGAGGCTTGCATCGCGGGTGTAGAGGCGACCAAGCGGAAGCTGAGGGGCGCGATTCAAGCCGGCCATGATAACTAGTCGGCCACCGTGAGTGAGCAGATCGATCGCTGCGGCTGTGTCGTCGCGGCCGGAGGTATCCAGGTACAGGTCGTAGCCGCCAAGCGCTGCGTCGTGCAGGTGCTGGTGGAGGTCGTGTGCACGGTAGTCGAATACCTCGGCGGCTCCCAAGGTCCGCAGCCGGGCGTGGTCCTCGGGCCGAGCGGTGGCCACCACCTTCGCCCCAGCAGCGGCGGCGAAGGCGACAACGGCTGAGCCAACGTTCCCGCCAGCGCCGCTGACGCAGATGCGCTCGCCGTACCGCAGCCGACCGTGCCTGAAGAGAGCCAGCCAGGCGGAAGCAGCCGGGTGTGCCGCCGCAACCAGTGCGAGTGGTTCTATGTCAGAGGGAGCATGGTAGAGGCGGTCTGTAGCCACTACGGAGTACTGGGCGAAGGAACCCTGTCGCCCATGATGACCAAGACTGTTGCACCACACCCTTGCTCCCGGCGCGAATCCTGCTCCTGATCCGCCAACGACGACCTCACCGAGCAGGTCACGGCCGATGACAAACGGGGCGGGCATTGCTGTCGGGAAGGCACCAGAGCGTACGAAGGCATCCACGGGATTGGCTGCCAATGCCTGAACCTTCACCAGGGCATCCGTCGGGCTGACGGCCGGAACCGGAAGCCGACCATAGCGAATAGCCTCCGCCGGCCCTGGGCCAGTGATGTAGGCCGCTTCCATTTCCGCCTTCACCGGCACCTCACTCCCCTTTACCCAATGAACCTTTTCAACTGCGCCGCTGGCGGGTGACGTGTTCGGGCTGTTGACGCGGTTACATGTCCGGCTCCAGCCTAGCGCGCTGCCCCCTGGCCTGCTGTCGTCCACCCGGCGGATCTACCGGAGGAACGATCCCGCCCCACCAGGGGACATACCCAGCCCACAGTCGGCGCGGAGACCGGATAGCCCTGCCGGCCCAGTTCCTCGGCCAGGTGCCGCAGCGACTTCGTCGTCCAACGCAGCGGGGATTCGGGGTCGCCGCGTTCATCGGGCTCGACCAGGGCCATCAGCGCGCTCGTGACCTCGGGGCTGACCGCCTCGACCCGCTTCCTGCCCCCGCCGGGGGAACGAACCCGGCCGTCCGGCAGTGGGCCGTCACCAGCCTCCAACTCCGTCACCCCACGCCGCACCGTGGTCTCGCTCATCCCCGCGGCGCGTGCGGCGGCCCGTATGCCGCCGTGCCCGATCAAGCGGGCTTCCGTGGCCGCCGCCAGCCGCTGCTGCCGCTCGTTCAAGTGCGGCATCAAGACCGCGAAGCGAAGCGCCAGTTGGGCTTGAGGGAGATCGTTTCGGGCCATAGCACGGCACCGTAGCCAAAGATCGAAATCCACACCTTGATTCTTGGCGGGTTCTGTGAACCCAGCACCTCTGGTGCCTGGCCTGCGGAAACACGTCTGCGAGGGCCTTCCACAGGCCCATCGCGCCATCACCGACCACGAGTGCGGGATCGCGCATGCCGCGTCGGCGGCAGTCACGCAGCAGATCCGCCCACGACTCGGTCGACTCACGCAGCCCCTCGGCCAGGGCGATGAGTTCCTTGCGGCCGTCGGGGCGCACGCCCACGAGGACCAGGACGCAGGAGTGGGCCTGGCCGAGGCGGACCTTGGGGTGGACGCCGTCGGCCCACACGTAGACGTAGTCGGAATCCGACAGGTCGCGGGCCTGGAAGGCGGTGTGGTCATCGGTCCACTGCTTCGTCAGCCGCGTCACCGTCGCTGGCGAGAGGCCGGCCGAGGAACCCAGGAACTGCTCCATCGCGGGCACGAAATCACCGGAGGACAGTCCGTGGAGGTAGAGCAGGGGCAGGACCTCGCTGATCTTCGGGGACTTGCGGCACCACGGCGCGAGGATCTTCGACGAGAACCGCTTGCGCTCACCGGTCTCCACGTCGACGCGCCTGTCGTTCACGCGGGGCGCCTTCACCGCGACCGGCCCGGCAGCGGTGGTCACCGTCCGTTCTCGATGATGGCCGTTGCGGACCACCAGACGGCGGCCGGCCTCGTCCCGCTCACCGGCCAACTCGGCTATGTACTGGTTGACTTCGGCCTCCAGGGCCGCGGCGAGCATCCGCCGGGCACCCTCGCGGACGATGTCGTCCATCAGGGATCCGGTCTCGGTGGTTCCGTCGTTGTTGACGGCTCGCTCAACCGCCCGGGAGCCTTGCCTGTCAGGCGGACTCCCTTGTCACCCGATCAGCGTCCAATCTCGAAGCTCAATGATCAAGGCTGCCGAGCGGCATGGCGAAATGGAAGGACAGAACACTCATCCCGTGCCGGAAATAGAAGCGGTGAGCCGCAGCGTTGCCCACGCCTGAATCGAGTTCCAATGCGACACAGTTGGCACTCCGCCCAATGTCTCGCACGGCGGTCATCAGTGCCGCGCCAACCCCGGACGACCGAGCCGCCTGGTCAGTCACCAAGTCCTCGAGCATCAGGATGCGACCGCGGCTGGTTGTCAGCACCCGCCAGCCGGCAGCGCCCAGCGGCGTGCCGTCGTTCCCGTAAGCAAGAAGGTAGCGCAACCCTTGGGCGGAACCCTTGGCCAGCAGCTCCCCATAGGCATGTGGCGTAAGAGCCGGCCGCAGCTGACCGAGTACCGAGTACAGGTCCTCCTCAGCCTGCGCCTCCCCCGGCATCAGTTCCACTATCCGCATTTCTGCAGCAGAGAAAGGCTCGTCATTCGCCATGCGGCCACTGTACATATGATCATCGCCATGCCCGGGATTTCGTCGGCTTCTGCGGTGTGCCGACCCAGGGGTGCAACTCCAACCGGGGTATCGGCTGTGATGCTCCGGTCGTGGGATCTCGATCCAAGGTCGGGGAGGTGATCGCCGTCGAGGTAGAGCAGAAGATGCTCGGGAAGCGCACGGACATGCAGACTCGCCGACGCGGAGATCAGCGGGCCGTCCTGAAGGCCGAACGCGACCTGGCCCGCGATCTGCAGCGACTAACCGAGACGCTGTCCGACGAATCGAGGGGGCAAGATCATCCGCGCCAAGGAGAGCGAGCTGGCGTTCTGGCTCGCCGCGGTGTGGCTGTCCACCTCCACGAACAGCACCGGCACCCCGTCCTCCGGCGCAGTGAGTACTGCAGCAGCCCGCAAGGCTGCCCTTGGACGGTGCAGCGAACGTGCCGGCGACGGGAAGGGGGATCTCGGATCCCCAGCTCCGCAGGTGCCCCAACCCTGGCGGCCGAACCGGCAGCGGCCCCGCCTGTGCAGAGACGCTGTTCGTACGGTGGGCGATCGGCTTGGTCGCCAGCAGCGGTGACTGGCAGAACCCGTCGATCGTGTCCGTCACCGCGAGCGCGTGCGCAGCAACGGCTTCGCCGCGTCCCGGGCAGTGCAGCCGATCTCCTTCACCGGCCGGCCCAACTCGGCTGTCGCCGCCTCCAGGCCCGCAGTGGTCAAGTTCCATCCTTGATCTTGCGTGGGTATCCCCGGCTTCAGCCGGGGAGGGAAACGCATCCTTGGCGCGGAGGCGCGAAGCGCCAGGGTTCTCTTCGTTGTCAGTGGCCCCCGCTATGTTGAGCACACACGGGCCGAAGGGGGGTGGGTCGGGTGATCCGTGCGTACAAGTTCCTCATGCGGCCCACCGTGGGCCAGCAGGTCGCGCTCGGTGCGATGCTGCGGGATCACTGCTCCCTCTACAACGGAGCGTTGCAGGAACGCCGCGATGCCTACCGGCACGCCTCGAAGACGACCGTCCGGTACGGGCAGCAGTCCGCTCAGCTCAAGGGGATCCGGGCGTTCGACCCCGAAAGGCAAGGGCGCTGGTCGTTCTCGTCCCAGCAGGCCACGCTTCGCCGTCTCGACAAGGCGTTCGCCACGTTCTTTGGTCGTATCAAGGCCGGGGACAAGCCGGGTTACCCGCGCTTTCGTGGGATTGGCCGGTTCGACACGGTGGACTTCCCCAAGGACGGGGACGGCTGCCGCTGGGATGCCACTGCGCACGATGCCGTCACCCGCGTGCGTCTCCAGGGCGTCGGGCATGTCCGGGTGCACCAGCATCGTGCCGTGGTCGGCAAGGTCAAGACGGTCAGTGTCAAGCGTGAGGGCAAGCGCTGGTACGTAGTTCTGACCGCCGAGCAGACCCAGCCGGAGCCGCTGCCCAAGACGGGCAGTGTGGTCGGCATCGACATGGGCATAGCCTCGTTCCTCACCACCTCCAACGGTGAGCACATCGCCAACCCCCGGCACGGCCGCAAGGCCGCCGCGAGGCTCGAAGCCGCACAGCGAACCCTGGCCCGGTGCAAGCGCGGCAGCAAACGCCGCCGCAAAGCCGTGCGGAAGGTTGTCATCCTGCACCGCAAGGTCCGCCGCCAGCGCCTGGACCACGCGCACAAGACCGCTCTCGGCCTTGTGCGTGAACACGATGTCATCGCGCACGAAGACCTCAAGATCCGCAACATGAGCAAGGCCCCGGCCCCCAAGCCCGACCCTGGCCGGCCGGGCAGCTTCCGGCCCAACGGGGCCGCCGCCAAGACCGGGCTCAACCGTTCGATCGCCGATGCCGGATGGGGGGTGTTCCTGACGATCCTGCAGGCCAAGGCTGAAAGCGCCGGACGAGACGTGATCGCCGTGGACCCCCGCAACACCTCACGGCGGTGCCCCGAATGCGGGCACACCGTCAAGGAGAACCGGCCCACCCAGGAAACCTTCCACTGCATCGGCTGCGGCCACCGGGCGCACGCGGACACGGTGGGCGCCCTGAACGTTCTACGGGCCGGGCTGGCCCGTCGCGAAGCCCAACCGGCATAGCGAGAAGCCCCCGGCTTCAGCCGGAGGAGGAGTCACAACTGCTGGGCCACCGGCCGCCGCCGCCCGGCCTTCCCTATGCGGGACGCAGCCGAGCCGACCGCTCGTCTTCGTATACCGGTTCAACCGGATGGGGGATGCATGCCTCCGAGTAGGCGCCCTCATTATGTTTATAGCCGGTGTGCACCGCGAAGCGGGTGGCTTACTAACTGGGATGAAGAATACCGGAGAGGCTTCGGTCATTCGCACCGCATCAAAGAGACGCACCTGCAGCAGCAATTCATTTCGCCAAAAGGGAGATCTTATGTGTCCGTTCGGTACTGCCCGCGTAATGAAGAAGACATCTGAAGCCATCCCCAGGGAGGAGAGGGAGGCCCTCGAGAGGGTCGCCAAGGACGCTCTTGGGCGAGGGAAGGTAAATCCTGAAAAGTAGTCCTCGAGTGTATTCGGCTAGGCCGGTCTGGAAGCAGTGTCTCCCGGACCGGCCTAGGCAGGGGAAGATGAGATGAGAATGGCTAGTAGCCTGGTGAAACCGAGGGTTGATATCGACCTGGATGGTGAGACTGAGCGCACCATGCCGCTGTCCGCTAGCCAGATTGCCGTGGGTGAGGTCCTTACAGCTCTCGGGTTGCGTGCCGAGTTGCGCAGTTTTGGGGGTGACCCCACGGCATGGGAATGCCGACTCCTTCGTGTGGATGACACACTTACGGGCACCGGTTTCGGCAAAGGAGCGAGTGACAGCGCGCGTGTCGGATCGATTTTCGAGGCGCTGGAATACTACGCGTTTTCCAGATTCGCTTTGAATGATGTCGCTCTGTGTTCGCCGACGTTGCTGCTGAAGTCCGCCCTGGCATCGGATGCTGCGATTCATCTTCTCGCTCGCCTGCCGCGCGTGCCGATGGCAGTGCGTACGTACACCTCATTCCTCGACAACTCAACGTCGCCCGGCCCGCTCTTCCTGCATTCTCCGTGGTATGTGGAGGACTCCGCTGCCCCGATCCGAGCATGTTTGGGCGACAACTACAACTACCTTCCCCTCGTACGTCACTCCTCTACCAACGGCGTCGCAGTCGGCCTCGCATTCGAGGAAGCCGCCGTTCATGCTCTCAATGAGGTCATCGAGCGGGATGCGCTCTCGCTCTTCCTCATTCGTTCGGTCATACGCCCTACCCCCGCTCGTGTGCTCACCCGCGACAGCTTGCCGACGACTCTGCAGGAACTGCTGAGATCAATAGAAGATCGCCTCCGGAGTGAGGTGACGCTGGTGAACATCACCACCGATCTCGGAGTCCCTTCCGTCCTGGCGGTCACCACCCCGTCGTCACAAGGCGTACCGCGCTATGGAGCGGGCGCGTCCTTGTCCATGTTCCACGCCGCCACTCGCGCCTGCACCGAGCTGCTGCAGGTAGCCCTTCTGCGCGAAAGGCCAGGGAGCGTCGCCGAGTTCCATGTCAAGCTAAACGCTCTGAGCGAGTACCCTCTGCTCCAAAGGTGCGCCCGACTCGGTCCGCACTTGCTGCGCCGAGTCACTCCGGAACCGTTCACCGACACCGTTCCGCCGAGCACTCCCGGGGGGCATCTCGCCAGGATCATCGACACACTCGCCGACAACGGATACGACCCCCATCTCGCCATCGCTGAAGGCATGCCGGCTGGCATTTATGCGTGCCATGCCCTCATCCCGGGCTTGGAACACTTCATGCTCGTCCTCGCTGGTCACCCGCTGGCTCCTGGAGACCGCGGACTGGCCGCATCCAAACTCCCGTGAAACCAAGCAGCAGCAGAGGCCGATTTCAGCCGTATCTGAAGGCTGCTGTTCGACGTTTCCGCGGCCGGCGCGTAGGGGTGCTTCTATCACCATGCTGCCCTGCTCTTTGTGGCTGGGCTGATCGGTGCTGTCGAGGAGTAAAGTAGCGCAGGGCGGTGAACTGGGGCCTCGATGCGGTTGAGCCAGGAGCTGTTGGTTGGCGTACAGGCGATCTCAACGTTATTGGCCGTGGCCCAGTCACCGACCCGGCTGTCGCGCCGTGTAGTCAGGTGCGGGGAGAAGTTGTCGACTTCGGTCGCCAGTTGGACGGCGCGTTCACTGCGGCATCGGGATGAGCAACGCCGACGCGGCGCAGCCGTCGCCGGCGGCACCCCTGGGTGCCGGCAACGGGCGAATCTCGAACGGGGCACCGACCGCACCTGCCCGTAGTACCGAGGCGGGTCCTGGGCGCAGTGGCGGTCGAAGATGCCTTGCACTGATCAGACGGACATCTCCCACAGCAGGACCTCACTGGCGGCGGCACCGGTCAGCTCCAGCCCCTCCGCGTCCGTGATCCGCGCGGAGTCGCCAGGCCCCAGTTCCTCGCCCTCGAGCCGCACAGCTCCTCGGACAACGTGGACGTACACGTACGGCGCGTCCGGGACGGCGGTCCGCTCGTCCCGTGCGGGCCGCCGCACGTGCAGCAGGGCGCCGGCCGCGGGCAGGGCGTAGGGCGTGGAGTCGGCGATGCCGCGGACGGTCTCGTAGGAGGGCTCGCCGCCCGGGTCCTTGGGTTCCAGCCACATCTGGATGAAGGTCAGTGGTGCCTCGCCGTCGTTGAGCTCGGCGTGCTGCACGCCGTCGGCCGAGCTGAGCCGCTGGACGTCCCCGGGCCTGACGACGGTGGCGTGCCCGGTCGAGTCTCGGTGCGTCAGCTCTCCCTCCACCACCCAAGTCACGATCTCGGTGTGGCTGTGTGAGTGTTCGTCGAACCCGGTCCCAGGCGCGAGCCTCTCCTCGTTGAAGGCGAGTACGGCGCCGAAGCGCAGGTTGTCGGGGTCGTGGAACGGCCCGAACGAGAAGGCGCACAGTGTCTCGCTACCGACGGCCGCATTGCCGCCACGGTAGCGCTCTGCGCCGCGCCGAACAGAAATCACAACCTACATGGTAAACGCAACGGCACCAGCAGGGCCTGTTTGACGTCCTCCCCGCCCTAACTAGCCGATGTCGCGCACGAAAGAGCCCCGCCGACATGGCGGGGCTTTCTCATGTCTGCGGGGGTGTGCTCCATGTGCCCGCGGGTGGTCGCTCTGGGAGTCGGGCGCCTGGCCGGCGTAGATACCAACGCACGAACTCTCTGATGACGCGCCCTCGGGGACTCCGTCCCTCCGGGTGCACGGCCTGTGCTGCCTGGAGCAACGGCTCCCACTCGTCGTCGGGCATGCGCACGCGCCTGGCCTTGTCGTATTCGCTCTCTTCGACGTCCATGCCCAGACGGTAGCGCCCTTGTGGCCACAAACTCAAGGGCTCAAGGGCTTGCGCTTGTGGCCACAACCGGTCTAGCTTTGTGGCCACAAGGGCGCAAGCAAGACAAAGGGCCCGCGGAATCTTGGCGGAAGCAGCGGGCCCCTTGTCTCCTATGAAGGAGCCTCCATGCTCGCACACCCCGCAGTCCTCGTCATCGGCCCCACGGCCTCCCCCTCCGACGTCGAGCACCTCCGCCACGTGGCCTGGAACGTGGCCTATGAACTCGGCACCCCGGCCGCCTATGCCACGCACGCCGACTATCGCGTGACCGACTTCAGTACCTTGCACCTGACGGGCTCCGTCGAGTCCCTGCGCGACGCCTCCGCTCTCGTCCTCGTCGGCGAGGCCATGCTGGCCGACATCCCGGTGCACGAGCCGCTGACGGCGGACGAGGCCGTCACCTGTGACTGCGGACTGGTCCACCACTACACGCGCCCTCACGTCGACGAGCGGGGCGACGTGTGGTGCGCTGAGTGCCACGAGGACTCCGCCTGCGCGTGGTGCGGCGAGTGGAACGACACGGAAGACCTGGAGATCGTCGCGCAGGGTGACGCGTGGGTGCCGCTGCACCCCGGATGCCTGACGGCGCTGCGCTCCGCGACGTCGACGAGCCGCCCCCGCGTCGCCGCCTGACCGTTCCACCCGACTCGATAGCCCGCCCCGGGTCCCCTGGAGCGGGCTGCGTCGTGTCCGGAGGGCCTCGTCGACCTCCTCCGCCCCTCTGGAGTGTCAAACCTGGCCCGACTGAGGCCAAACTCCACACCTGCCTGTTCGGCGCAAAACTGCAGGTCAACCAGCCTAAGTACCTCTTTCTAGTGTCAGAAGGTCAAAATAGAGGTACTTCTCGGGTTCTCTCTAACGCGTCTTAGGGCGGCTTGAGAATGCCGTTTAGTTTGGCACTTTGGCCCCCAGTTTGGACGCGGCGGAGGCGGACGACGAAGCTCGGAGCCGTCAACCCAAACATCGCCCTCCGATTCCCCCATAACCCCTGTGTGAGCCGTCGCGCCCGCGCGGCTCGTCGACGATCGAGGGGCAGAGGCATGTACGACAACAACGGTGCGCCCATCCGCCGGCGTACCCGTCTGGTAGACGGCGCGGAGGAGTTGCGCTATCTCACGCTGGAGCTAGAGACCGATCACGACGCCTACGTCTCCCGCGGCCGTGGGCCATGGCGGGGACTGTCCGGTCACGACCCGTACGACGACATCCCCGACGAAGAGTTCGGGGAGCGACAGTGGGAGGACTGGCACGACGGGATGCACGACGAGGATGATCCGGACCGTCCGCGGCGTCGACGTCCATCGGGCCGTGAGATGGACATCATTCCGCCCACGGCCAGTGAGGTCACTGTCCGCGTGGACCCGGAGATAGTCGCAGAGTTCGCCGCCCGCCAGGCGGAGGCCAAGCCGGGCTCGTCGTGGGCCGTCGACGGAGGCCGTGTGACGGTCGAAGGCTCTTTCAAGGTGTGGCGCGGGGCGTGCGCACAGTGCACGGAGCCGTTCGAGCAGCGTCGGCTGGCGAGCCAGAACCGCAAGTGGCGGAAGACCTGCAGCACTGAGTGCGCGAAGACGCTGGATCGGGCGAAGTCCCGTGAGCGCATGCGGTCGTTGCGGAGTGACGCGGCCTGACGTTCGAAATACATCAAGGCAGCAGCGGACGCCGTGGGAATCCTCTTCGACAAGACGTCGAAGGATCTGAAGACGCCGTTCTGGCGCGGCTTCAAACGCGATATCGACAAGAGCGTGAAGCCGGCGATCGTCGGATTCGGCGTCACCTTCGGCCACGTCATCAAGGGCGCTGCCGGCGTCATCGACGCCTTCCTCCCGCACATCGACGATATCGCGGACCGCATGGTCAAGTCGTCCGGGAAATTCGCAGACTGGGGGACGAAGCTGAAGGGCTCGCCCCAGTTCGAGAACTTCCTGAAGTACGCCGACGAACACGGCCCGCTCATCGCTCAGACACTGGGTTCGATAGCCGGCGCGTTCCTGGCCATCGGAGCGGCACTGTCGCCGATTTCTGGCCCGCTGCTTCACGTGATCGGAGCCGTGGCTGACGGCATAGCCTCCGTCGCAGACACGCTGCCGTGGTTGATTCAGCTCATCTACGGGGTGTGGGTTGCAACGAAGGTGTGGACGATCGCGATGGCTGCGTTCAACCTTGTCATGGCTGCCAACCCGATCGTGCTGATATTTGTGGGAATTGTCGCTCTCGTCGCAGCAGTGATCTACGCGTACAAGCACTTGGACTGGTTCCGTAACCTCGTACAGGCTGTGTGGCAGGGAATCCAGACGGCTGCTCTGTGGGCGTGGACGAACGTCCTGAAGCCGACGTTCGACGCTATATGGGCCGGAATCAAGGTGGTCGGCGACGTCGCGGTGTGGCTCTGGAAGAACGTGTTCGTGCCAGCCTGGAGCGTCATTTCGACGGTTGCCAGGATCGCAGCGGCCGTCATCCTGACGCTGGTCGTAGCGCCGCTGGTCATCGCGTTCAACCTGATCGCAGGTGTCCTGACGTGGCTCTGGAAAACCGTCTTCAAGCCAGCGTTCGAGGACATGGCCACGGTTGCCAAATGGCTATGGGAAAAGGCGCTGAGTCCGTTCTTTACCAGTGCCTGGAACGGTGTCAAGTATATCGGAGACAAGTTCGCGTGGCTGTACGACCACATCATCAAGCCCTTCGCCGGCTGGATAGCTGACAAGGCAAAGTGGCTGTGGGACAAGGGCATCAAGCCCTCGTTCCAGAACCTATGGGACGGCATCAAATGGGTCGGCGACAAGTTCAAGTGGCTCTACGACCACATGGTCTCCCCGGCCGTCGACAACATAGCCGATGGTGCGAAGTGGCTGTACAACAAGGGCCTGAAGCCGGCATTCGACAACATCAAGTCCGCAGTGGGCCTCCTCGGTGACGCCTTCGGCGACGCCAAGAGGGCGATCAAGCGGTCGTGGGATCAGATCGCAGGTATCGCCGCGCGCCCTGTGAACTTCATCGTCGACGCGGTTTACACGAACGGCATCAAGGCCGTGTGGGATCGAGTGGCGAAGTTCGTCGGACTCGACGCACTCCCGAAGGCTCCAAAGCTCCTCGACGAAGCTCCGAAGTTCGCCAACGGCGGACGGACGAGTGGCGGCATCCCTGGCGTCGACTCCATTCCGATCCTGGCGATGGCTGATGAATTCATCATCAAGCGCAGCAGTGCCCGGAAGATCGGTTTCGACAAGCTCGCGTACATGAACGCGACGGGAGAGATCCCGCGGTTCGCGAACGGTGGCCTCGTCGGCGGCGTCATTGACTGGGGTAAGGGCGCCATAGACAAGGGCATCGACTGGACGAGGACGGCCGGCGACGTTGCTCTCCACCCGGGCAAAGCCTGGGACAGGCTGATGAAGGGCGTGCTCTCGCACGTTACTGACGGTGGCGGCTCGTCGCCCATGGGGCAGATGCTGGCCAGGCTCCCCATCAAGATTGCCGACAGGCTCCGGGACGCCATCGTCGACGGTGTGACCGGCGGAGGCGGTGACATCGGCGGGTCGATCCCGTCGGGCAAGCGCCGCAGCATCATCAGTCAGGCCATGGCTGCCGCCCACGTCCCGCCCCCGGGCACGGAGGCGCAGTGGCTCGCCGGCCTCAACACGCTGATTCAGCGCGAGAGTGCCTGGAACCCGAACGCAATCAACCGGACGGACATCAACGCTCGCAACGGCGTGCCATCACAGGGCCTGGCGCAGGTAATCCCACCGACGTTCAAGGCGAACCACGTTGCCGGGACGTCGTGGAACATCCTCGATCCGGTGGCCAACGTCGCGGCGGCTATCCGGTACATCACGCACCGGTACGGCAACATCACGAATGTCCAGCAGGCCAACAGTCACTTGCCGCCGAAGCGGTACGCCCTGGGTGGACGTGTGACGCCGACGTGGTACGACGACGGGGGTTACCTGCCGAAGGGCCTCTCCCTTGTTGCCAACGGCACGGGACGTCCTGAGCCGGTCATGACGTCGCAGCAGTGGGGCGATCTTCGCGCTGCACGTGGATCGTCGTCGACGCCGAACGTCGTCGTCGAGAATCACACCTATCTCGGTACGGACGAAATCACAGACATCCTGGACCACCGCATCGTCGTCCGGGAGCAGCAGAACGCAGCGGACATCAACACCGGCCGCTGGGTCTGACGCACACTTCGCCGCCCCGTCCACCGGACGGGGCGGCTCACACACCCCATCCCCACGCCCCGCGGATCCCGACATGGGCCGCGGGGCGTTCCCATGACTTCTAGGAGGAGCACCTATGTTCGGTCAGCCAGCGAAGAGCCAGCCCGTCCAGTGCCCGCAGTGCGGGGCCGACGTCGCGCAGAAACCAGGCGCAGGGCGTGTGAAGCAGTTTTGTTCCCCGGGGCACGGTCGCGCGTGGCGAGTCCGCATGCGTCTCGCGGGTTGGCTCTAGGCCCTCTTGACGCTCGCACCCGTCGGCGTGATGGTGCATAGACATCCGTAGAACCCGCAGAAGGGTTGGAGCTGCTATGTCGCTACGCTTCATCGCGAAGGACCCCAACACCGACGGTGCGAACTGCCCGACGGTGTGGGTGGACGTGGAACGGCAGGAAATCGTCATGCAGGGATGGAGGGCCGACGAAGGCACCCGGGCGGACTGCCTGACAGCCGGCCCCATCCCCGACAGTGAAGAGGTCGTGCGGCTTCCCATGCGAATGGTGGCCGCCATCAGGGAGGCGTGTGATGTGGCGGAGCGCTCCACCGTTCGGTGAGCTGCTGTCGGGTTGCCGGCATTCGGCTGTGCATCTTGAGATGCGCGACCACTACGACGACCCCGACGAGGCACCACGCGTCCAGGCGTGGAAGTCCGGGTATCGGCCTGACCCTGCCGACCGAGCGACGTGGTGGCGCCCGTGGCTCGACATGGTGGCGGAGACCGTGGCCCGCGGAGTCGTCATCCGCCGTGCCCGGGTCGTCTCTGAGCCCGTCAGCGAGTACACCCGATACCTGTACGACGGGACGTTCACGAACGTCGCTGCGGGGGAGCAGATCGGATGGCTTCCTCGCCGCAAGGCGTCTGACTTGGCCCTGCCCGGCAATGATTTCTGGGTCTTCGACGGCCGCCTCGTCCGCTTCGGCTACTTCTCTGGGGAGGGTACCTACTTGGGCGACGACGTCACCGACGACCCTGCGGTGGTCAAGCTCTGCGCCGACGCTTTCGAGGGCGTATGGGACCGGGCCACGCCACACGAGGACTACAGGATCTGACTAGCAGCCCCAGCCATGCCTAACTCACCCTCCTCCAGCGTCCAGGCAGCGCGCAGGGCCGTCGCCGACCGTCTCAGGGAGATCCGGCGGGACGCCAACCTGACGGGTCGGGACGTGGCGGCGCGGGCCGGGTGGTACACGTCCAAGGTTTCTCGGCTGGAGAACGCCGTCACGCCCCCGTCGGACGCTGACATCACCGCATGGTGTCGGGCCTGTGGTGCTGAGGGGATGGCCGCGGATCTGATCGCGGCCTCCCGCTCGGCTGACTCGATGTACGTGGATTGGCGCCGCCTTCAACGCACGGGTCTTCGACGTCTCCAAGAGTCCTATGTGCCGCTCTTCGAGCGCACGCGAGTCTTCCGCATCTACTGCTCAAACGTGGTGCCGGGTCTGCTTCAGACGGACGGGTACGCGCGGGCTCTGCTTGGATCCATCTCAGCCTTCCGGGAGGCTCCCGACGATGTCTCAGAGGCCGTAGCGGCACGCATGGAGCGTTCGCAGGTGATCCGCACGGGCGACCACCGGTTTGCGCTGCTCGTGGAAGAGGCAGTCCTGCGACACCGTGTGGGCGGTGCGGAGGTGATGGCCGGCCAACTCGGCTATCTGCTATCGATCATGGCTCTTCCGTCCGTGTCTCTCGGCGTCATCCCTTTTTCGGCCGACCGACGGATGTGGATGGTGGAGACCTTCAGCGTCTACGACGAGGCGCAAGCGCAGGTTGAACTACTGACTGCGCAAGTGAACGTGACTGCCCCCTCAGAAGTCGGCCAGTACCTCAAAGCCTTCGGGGAGTTCGCCAAGTTGGCTGTCTACGGAGCGGGCGCGCGGGCCAGGATCACGGCCGCGATTGACGCGCTTGAGTGACGCCCGTGGAACTTTGTAGAACTTCCTGGAACTGCCGTGGCGCACGTTCCTAGTGTCGTCCTTAAGACGACGTGGCGGAGGTGCCGGGATGGCAATGGAAACAGTGCTTCGGGACGTCCCGATTCAGCTCATGGACCCGACGACATACGCGCCTCCCAAGCCGCGACCGGGCTGCAAGGTGTGTGCAGCCATTCAGCCTCAGATCGACCGCGCCACAGACCCGCGCTGCGACGACTACGACCCGTCGAGGGCGTCGGATCTCCGCGTCGAGATGGCGCGGCACCACGCAGGGGAGGCATTGTCATGACCGCCAGCGTGAAGAGCTATGCCTATACAGAGGTCGGGGACGAGCGGCTCGTCGTCGACGACCTCCCCGCCCGACGGTGGGTCGAATGCGCCTCATGCGTGGAGGGCCTGGATATCGAGCACGTCAGCGAGGCGGAGGCGTGGGCCAGGAAGCACCACGCAAAGAATCTGGCCCATGACCGCTTCCGCGTCGTTCGGCAGACAGGCTGGCGCTTCACTCCGCGGCTCGCTGACGGCCTCGCACCCACCCCCTAGACCCGCGTGCTGGGCGCCTGTGTGCCCGGCCCGCGGAGGGCGCGGCGGGGTGGGTGAGGTCGGCAAAATCTCCTCTCCCCGCCAGCGTCCGAAGCTCCTCGCCCCCTGTTGGCTAGCGCCTTCCTGGGGTGAGGACCGCCCGACGGCAACCCGCACCCGCCGCGGGTATGAGGGCGGGGCCCCCTCCACTTCCCCCGAGGTGGAGGGGGCTTTGTTGTGCCCACGCTGACTACAGTTAGGCTGTCTTGCCGATGAGCAAGAACCTGTACCCGAACTGGCGCCAGGACCACCGGGCCGCGGAGATCCCGAAGGCGTCCTTCTTCCACGGCAACGATCTGGTCGTCCTGCAGGAGGCGTTCGACAACTCCTCGTCGAACGCGCTGAAGAGCGCCGCCGCGGCCGAATACCCGTACCAGACACCGGTGGTGGGCCGCAGCCGGGACGGCTGGGACGCGACCGGCGGGGCGTACTCGGCCACCACGCCCGAGGACGGCGGGGTCACCGTGCTGAGCAAGTGGCCGATCGTGCACAAGGAGCAGTACGTGTACAAGGACGCGTGCGGGGCGGACTGGTGGTCCAACAAGGGCTTCGCGTACGTCGTCCTGAACGTGAACGGCGCCCGCGTGCACGTGGTCGGCACGCACGCGCAGTCCACGGATCCGGGGTGCGGCGCGGGTGAGGCGGCGGCGATGCGCAGCCGGCAGTTCAAGGCCATCGACGCGTTCCTGGACGCCAAGAACATCGCCGCCGACGAGGAGGTGCTGGTCGCGGGCGACCTCAACGTCGACTCGCGCAGCGGCGAGTACGCGTCGCTGCTCAGCGACGCCGGCCTGGTGGGCGCCGACGCGCGCACCGGGCACCCGTACTCCTTCGACACGCAGGAGAACTCCATAGCCCACGACCGCTACCCGGACGATCCGCGCGAGGACCTCGACTACGTCCTCGGCCGCGCCGGTCACGCCCGCCCGGAGAACTGGCGCAACGAGGTCGTCAAGGAGCAGTCGGAGCCCTGGACGGTGACGAGCTGGGGCACCTCGTACACGTACACGAACCTCTCGGACCACTACCCCTTGCGCGCGTACACCGGATGAGAGCCCTTCGGACTGTCGTCGCCGGCGGGCTCGTGGCCCCCGCGCAGCGCTGAGGCGAGGGCCGAGACCAGGGCCATGGCGGCGGCGACACCGAAGACGATGGTCAGGCCGTGGTGGAAGGGGCCGGACACCAGCTGGGGAAAGAAGGTGTGGCCGGTCAGGGTGGCGCGCTGGGCCGCCGTCAGGTGGTCCAGCGTGTCGCCGGAACCGAGGAGGTGACCGATGGGGTTGTTGCCCAGGAAGGTGGCGAACAGGGTGCTGACGGGTGGCAGGGAGGCCACCTCGTGGGCGGTGCCCGCGGGCACACCGTTCGCCTGGAGTCCGCTGCCGAGGGTCGACGGCAGGGACGAGGCCAGCCCGGAGACCATCAGCGAGAAGAAGACGCCGATGGACAGGGCCGTGCCCGAGTTCTGGAAGGTGGAACGCATCCCGGAGGCCGCGCCTCGGTAGCGGGCCGGGACGCTGCCCATCACGGACGAGGTGTTGGGTGCGGAGAACATGCCCTGGCCGAAACCGTTGAGGAACAGCAGCGCGGAGAACATGCCGTACTCGAAGTTCACGGGGAGCGCCAGCAGGCCGAGGAAGGAGCCCGCGACCACGATCAGGCCGGCTGTGGAGAACAGACGGGCGCCGAACCGGTCCGAGAGGTAGCCGGAGACGGGCCCGGCGATCAGGAAGCCGAGGGTGAGCGGCAGCATGAAGATGCCGGCCCACAGCGGGGTGTCCTCGAAGTCGTAGCCGTGCAGCGGCAGCCAGATGCCCTGCAGCCAGATGATGAGCATGAACTGCAGGCCGCCGCGGGCGATCGCGGTCAGCAGGGCGGCCAGGTTGCCCGCGGCGAAGGCCCGCACCCGGAACAGGGACAGCCGGAACATGGGCTCGGCGACCCGCGTCTCGACCACGCAGAACACCAGCAGGAGGAGGACTCCGCCGATCAGGCCCGCGAGCACCCAGGGGTTCGTCCATCCCGTGGGGTGGCCGCCGTAGGGCTGGATGCCGTAGGTGATGCCGGCGAGCAGGATTCCGGCGCCGGTGGCGAAAGTGATGTTGCCGAGCCAGTCGATGCGGCCGCGTCCGCCGGCCGCGGTCTCGCGCAGGCTGAGATACGACCAGACGGTGCCGGTCACGCTGACCGGAACACTCACCCAGAACACCGCCCGCCAGTCGACCGCGGCGAGCAGGCCGCCGGCGAGAAGGCCGAGGAACTGCCCGGCGAGCGCGGTGATCTGGTTGATGCCGAGGGCCATCCCGCGCTGCCGGGCCGGGAAGGCGTCGGTGAGTATGGCGGCCGAATTGGCGGTGAGCATGGAGCCGCCGAAGGCCTGCACGATCCGCCACAGGATCAGCCACAGGGCGCCCGCGCCGGCCCGGAACGGGTCGAGGGACAGTGCGACGGAGGCGCAGGCGAAGACCAGGAAGCCGAGGTTGTAGATGCGGACGCGGCCGAACATGTCGCCGAGCCGGCCGAGGACGACGACCAGCACGGCCGAGACCAGCAGATAGCCGAGGATCATCCACAGCAGATAGCCGATGTTGCCCGCGGCGAGCGGGTCGAGGCCGATGCCGCGGAAGATCGCCGGCAGGGAGATGATCACGATGGAGGCGTCCATCGTGGCGATCAGGACGCCGAGCGTGGTGTTGGACAGGGCGACCCACTTGTAGCCGGGGCCCGGGGGCGTGTCCCGGTTGCGGGCCGCGCGGGCGAGCAGACGGCTGCGCAGGCCTCCGGCGGGCCCGCCCGGGACGCTGCCCGGTCCCTGCCCGCTCACAGCTGTTCCGCCAGCCGGTCGAGGAGGGGCAGCGCGGCACGGACTGTCGCACGCTCCTGCGGGGTGAACTCGTCCAGGGCGCGAGCCAGCCGGCCCACGGACTCGGAGCGGCGCTCCTCCAGGATCGTCCGGCCCGCGTCCGTGATCGACACGATGGCCCGTCGGCCGTCGGCGGCGTCGGGGCTGCGGCTGACCAGACCGCGCTGTTCGAGTCCGGCGAGCGTGCCGGCCATCGCCTGGGGGCGGACGCGCTCCAGCTCGGCGAGCGCGCCGGGTGACTCCGGTCCGGCGCCGGCCAGCCGGGCCAGTACCGACACGCCGGAGAGGGTCACGTCCCCCACCGCGTGTGCCTGGCGCAGCCGGCGGACTGTCCGGCCCATGGCGAGCCGCAGCGCGACGGCGAGCGCCGCGGTGTCCTCGGTCCCGTTCTCCATACCCATGGTTACTAACAATAGGTTTATCAGTCTGGACTGTTCAACCCCGCGTTTGGACCGCCGCACAACGGCAAGTCGGATGGGGACCACACACCGAGAGACGTGGGGATGTGAAACCCGATGGCTCGCAACCAGAAGGCGAAGGCCAAGGCGGAGCAGGCCAAGGGGAAGATCAAGGAGACCACGGGCCGCGCCGTGGGCAATGAGAGTCTGGAGGCCGAGGGCCGCATGGAGGGCGCGCGCGGCGACGCCCGGCAGGCCAAGGAGAAGACGAAGGACGTCTTCAAGCACTGAATTCGGAGAACGTGACGAGGCAGGCCCGGGACATCCTCGCGATCGGATTCCCGGGCCTGCAGCGCCTCCTGAACCCTTCCGGCGGCCCCGTGTCGGGCCGTTTCGGACGCGCGGAGCCGGGGCACCCGTGCCAGGCTCGAAGCAGAGCACCGAGCGTGGGGGCCCGGCACCGGGCGGAAGGCGGGCACGCAGTGGGCTACGGCATGACCCGGGACGACGACACCAACGCGGGCAGGGACGCCGTACGCGGCCACCAGCTCTACGGCCCCCAGCCGGACGTGGCCGGCGCCGCGGGCTATCCCGACGCCCCGCCGCGGATGGGCTTCTTCACCGACACCTCCATCTGCATCGGCTGCAAGGCGTGCGAGGTGGCCTGCAAGGAGTGGAACGCCATTCCGGAGGACGGCCTGGAGCTGACCGGCATGTCCTACGACAACACGCAGGCGCTCGGCGCCGACACCTGGCGGCACGTGGCCTTCATCGAGCAGCACAAGCCGCCGGGCGGGCAGGAGCCCGGCGGCAGGCACGAGAACCTCGAGGACACCGATGTCTTCGCCGCCGCCTCCCGGCTCGGCACCGACGCGGCCTCACCCGGCCGCGGAGCCACCGCTTCGCCACCGGACGCCGCCCCCGCGGGCGCCCCGGCCGGGGAGATCTCCCCGGTGGCGCCCGACGGCCGCACCGAGCTGCGCTGGCTGATGGCCTCGGACGTGTGCAAACACTGCACACACGCGGCCTGCCTCGACGTGTGCCCCACGGGCGCGCTGTTCCGCACGGAGTTCGGCACGGTCGTCGTCCAGCAGGACGTCTGCAACGGCTGCGGCTACTGTGTGCCCGCCTGCCCGTACGGCGTCATCGACCAGCGCAGGTCCGACGGACGGGCGTGGAAGTGCACCCTGTGCTACGACCGGCTGGGTGTCGGCATGGAGCCGGCCTGCGCCAAGTCCTGCCCGACCGACTCGATCCAGTTCGGCCCGCTGGAAGAGCTGCGGGAGCGGGCGGCGGCCCGGGTGGGACAGCTGCACGCGGCCGGGGTGACCGACGCCCGGCTGTACGGCGAGAGCCCGGACGACGGGGTCGGCGGGGACGGGGCGTTCTTCCTGCTGCTGGACGAGCCGGAGGTGTACGGCCTGCCGCCGGACCCGGTGGTCACCACCCGGGACCTGCCCGGCATGTGGCGGCACGCGGCACTGGCCGCCGCCACGCTCGGCGCCGTCGCCGTGGCGAGCTTCGTGAGGAGGCCGCGATGAGCGGACCGGACGCCACCGGCGACGGCGTACAGGGGGCGGGCCGGGAGGCGCTGACCGGGAGTGGTGCCGGGCGCCGTCGGCGCGGCCGGGGCCGCCGCGGCCATGGCGAGCAACCGATGGTCCCGGACGCCGAGTTCTCGTCGTACTACGGCAAACCGGTCCTCAACAGGCCGACTTGGCGGCCCCTGGACATCGCCGGATACCTGTATCTCGGCGGTCTGGCGGGGGCGTCCTCGCTGCTGGCGGCCGGAGCCGGCCGCACCGGACGGCCGGGCCTTGCCCGCCCGGCGAAGCTGGGCGCGGCCGGGGCCATCTCCCTCTCCCTGGCCGCGCTGGTCCACGACCTGGGCCGCCCGGCCCGCTTCCTGAACATGCTCCGGGTCCTCAAGCCCACCTCGCCGATGAGCGTGGGCTCGTGGCTGCTGGCCGGGTACGCCCCGCTGGTGCTGGCCGCAGCGGCCACCGACGTCGCGGGCCGCTACCGGCTCGTGGGCTCGGCCGCCACCGCGGGCGCCGCATTCCTCGGCCCGGCGGTGGCGACGTACACGGCGGTCCTCCTCTCTGACACGGCGGTGCCCTCCTGGCACGAGGGGTACCGGTACCTTCCGTTCGTCTTCGCGGGATCGGCGGCCACCGCGGCCGCCGGCCTGGCGCTGGCCGCCGCTCCGCCCGGCCAGGCGGGCCCGGCGCGCCGCATGGCCGTACTCGGCACCGCGCTGGAACTGGGCGCCTTCCAGCTGATGAAGCACCGCATGGGCCTGCCCGCCGAACCCTACGAACAGGGCAGGCCGCACACGCTGCTGCGCGCGGCCGAGAGCCTGACGGCGTCCGGCGCCTTCCTCGCCCTCCTGTCCGGGCGCGTGCGCGAGCGGCGCGTGGCCCTGGGGGCCGGTGCCGCCCTGCTCTCCGGCTCGGCGGCCCTGCGGTTCGGCGTGTTCCACGCCGGTGTGGCCTCCGCCGAGGATCCGAAGTACACGGTCGTACCGCAGCGGGAACGGCTGGCGGCGCGCGGACCCTGACGCATCCGGGCGCGGGATGCCGTGAGCGGACGGCTGCGGGAAGATCGAGGAGCCGAGCGGAAGGAGCGAGGCGTGGGCGTACGCACCTGGATCGACTCCTGGCCGGTCTACCGCCAGCTCACCGGGACGGACCCGCTGGGACGGGGAGCCGCCGCCAAGAGCGGGCGCACCGCGCGGCTAGAACCCCGGGTCGCCACCGCCGACCGGGTGGTGAAGTCCGTCTGTCCGTACTGCGCGGTGGGCTGCGGACAGAACGTGTACGTCCAGGAGGGCAGGGTCACCCAGATCGAGGGCGACCCCGACTCACCCGTCTCGCGCGGCCGCCTGTGTCCCAAGGGCGCGGCGAGCCTCCAGCTGACCACCGGGGACGCCCGCGAGCACCAGGTCCTGTACCGGCGGCCGTACGGCACCGAGTGGGAGCACCTGGACCTGGACAGCGCGATGGACATGATCGCCGACCGGGTGATCCGGGCGCGCCGGGCCGGCTGGGAGTGGGAGGTCGACGAGACCCGCACCCGGCGCACGCTCGGTATCGCGAGCCTGGGCGGGGCCACGCTCGACAACGAAGAGAACTACCTGATCAAGAAGCTGTTCACCGCGCTGGGAGCGATCCAGATCGAGAACCAGGCGCGTGTTTGACACTCCTCCACCGTTCCCGGTCTGGGAACCTCGTTCGGACGCGGCGGCGCGACCACCTTCCAGCAGGACCTGCAGAACGCCGACTGCATCGTCATCCAGGGCTCGAACATGGCCGAATGCCATCCGGTCGGGTTCCAGTGGGTGATGGAGGCGAAGGCGCGTGGCGCGAAGGTCATTCACGTCGACCCTCGCTTCACCCGCACCAGTGCCCTCGCGGACCTGCACGTACCGCTGCGCGCGGGCTCCGACATCGCGTTCCTCGGCGGGATCGTCAACCACGTGCTCCAGCAGGAGAAGTACTTCCGCGACTACGTGGTGGCGTACAGCAACGCGCCCGTCATCCTGCGGGAGGACTTCCGCGACACCGAGGACCTGGACGGCGTCTTCTCCGGCCTGGACGCCGGCGCCCGCATGTACGACGACAGCAGCTGGCAGTACGAGGGAACCGAGATGCGCTCGCTCTCGGGCGAGCGGGACCAGGAGTACCCGGCGCACTCCGACGGGGGCAGGTCGGTGGCCGAGGCCGCCCGCGGCGAGGCCCACGGGGCGGGCGGCGCCGACATCGGTGAGGGCGAGCCCGAGCGGGACGAGACACTCAGCAACCCGCGCTGCGTCTTCCAGGTGCTGAAGCGGCACTACGCCCGCTACACGCCCGAGGTGGTCGAGCAGATCTGCGGAGTGCCGCAGGACCTGTTCCGGCAGGTGTGCGAGCTGGTGACGGAGAACTCCGGACGCGACCGGACGACGGCGTTCGCCTACGCGGTCGGCTGGACGCAGCACACGGTGGGCGTGCAGTACATCCGAGCGGCCTCCGTGCTGCAGACGCTGCTCGGCAACATCGGCCGCCCCGGCGGCGGCATCCTGGCGCTGCGTGGACACGCCTCCATCCAGGGGTCGACGGACATCCCCACACTGTTCAACCTGCTGCCCGGCTACATCCCGATGCCGCACGCCCACCAGAACCAGGACCTCGACGCCTTCGTGCGGGCCGAGGCGGCCGGCAAGGGCTACTGGGCCAACATGCGCGCGTATCTGGTGAGCCTGCTCAAGGCCTACTGGGGCGATGCGGCGACCGACGCGAACGACTTCTGCTTCGACTACCTGCCGCGGCTGACCGGCTCCCACTCCACCTACGAGACGACCATGGCCCAGCTGGAAGGCACCTGCAAGGGCTACTTCCTCTTCGGGCAGAACCCCGCGGTCGGCAACGCCAACTCCAAGCTCATGCGCCTCGGCATGGCCAATCTGGACTGGCTGGTCGTACGCGACTTCTCGCTCATCGAGTCGACGACCTGGTGGAAGGACGGCCCCGAGACGGAGACCGGGGAGCTGCGCACCGAGGACAACCGCACCGAGGTGTTCTTCCTGCCGGCCGCCGCGCACACCGAGAAGGACGGCAGCTTCACCAACACCCAGCGGCTGCTGCAGTGGCACCACCAGGCGGTCGAGCCGCCCGGCGAGGCGCGCAGCGACCTGTGGTTCACCTACCATCTCGGGCGGATCATCAGGGAGAAGCTGGCCGGGTCCACCGACGAGTCGGACCGTCCGCTGCTCGACCTGGTCTGGGACTACCCGACGAAGGGCGCACTGGCCGAGCCGGACGCGGAGGCCGTGCTCGCCGAGATCAACGGCCATGACGCCGACGGCAACCCGCTCTCCTCCTACGACCAGCTGAGAGCCGACGGCTCCACGGCCTGCGGCTGCTGGATCTACTGCGGTGTCCACGCCGACGGCGTCAACCAGGCCGCCCGCCGCAAACCCGGCCAGGAGCAGGACTGGGTGGCGGCCGAGTGGGCATGGGCCTGGCCGGCCAACCGCCGCATCCTCTACAACCGGGCCTCGGCCGACCCGGAGGGCAGGCCGTGGAGCGAGCGGAAGGCGCTGGTGTGGTGGGACCCGGACAAGGGCGAGTGGTGCGGGCACGACGTCCCCGACTTCAAGAAGGACAAGGCGCCCGATCACCGGCCGCCCGAGGGCGCGACCGGTCCGGCGGCGCTGTCCGGCCGGGATCCGTTCATCATGCAGGCCGACGGGAAGGCCTGGCTGTATGTGCCGTCCGGGCTCACGGACGGGCCGCTGCCGGTGCACTACGAGCCGCAGGACTCCCCGTTCCCGAACCTGCTGTACGAGCAGCAGCGCAACCCGGTGCGACAGGTGCTGCCCGCGCACCCCGACAACCGCTACCAGCCGAGCGGCGACGAGCCCGGCTCGGAGGTGTTCCCGTACGTCGCCACCACCTACCGGCTCACCGAGCACCACACCGCGGGCGGAATGTCCCGCTGGCAGCCGTACCTCGCTGAACTGCAGCCGGAGTTCTTCTGCGAGGTGTCACCGGAGCTGGCCGCCGAGCGGGGCCTTGAGCACACGGGCTGGGCGACGATCGTCAGCGCCCGCGCGGTGATCGAGGCACGCGTGCTGGTCACCGACCGGATGGCACCACTGAGGGTGCACGGGCGGACCCTGCACCAGGTCGGCCTGCCCTACCACTGGGGCCCGAACGGCTACACCACCGGTGACGCGGCCAACGAGCTGGTGCACCTGTCCCTGGACCCGAACACCCACATCCAGGAGACGAAGGCGTTCGCCGTCGACATCCGCCCGGGGCGCCGGCCCCGGGGCCCGGCGTCGGTGGAGCTGGTGCGGGCGTACCGGGCCAGGGCCGGCATCGACGAGCACACCGGTACCGAACCCTGACCCGGCCTATTCGAGCACGATCGAATGGGCCCCGCGCGCCACCAGCTCCCCCACCACCGGCGCCCCGGGCACCTCCCCGGCCACGAGGAGCCCGCCGGACGTCTGGGCGTCGGCCAGCAGCAGCCGTGTGTCCGCGTCCGTGTCCCGGAAGTCGGTGAACGGCGTGACCCACTCCAGATTGCGCCGGGTGCCACCGCTGACGTAGCCGTCCCGTACGGCCTCCCGGGCGCCGTCCAGGTAGGGCACGGCGGCGGTGTCGATCACGGCGGTCACGTCCGAGGCCCGGGCGAGCTTGTGCAGATGGCCCAGGAGGCCGAAGCCGGTGACATCGGTGGCACAGGTGGCCCCGGCGGCCATTGCCGCGGCGGAGGCGTCCCGGTTGAGAGCGGTCATCGTGGCGACGGCCTGCTCGAACCGCTCGCCCGTGGCCTTGTGACGGTTGTTCAGTACCCCCAGGCCGAGCGGTTTGGTCAGCGACAGCGGCATTCCGGGCCGGCCCGCGTCGTTGCGCAGCAGCCGTGCGGGGTCGGCGAGGCCGGTGACGGCCATGCCGTACTTCGGTTCCGGGTCGTCGACGCTGTGGCCGCCGCCGACGTGGCAGCCCGCCTCCGTGGCGACGTCGAGACCGCCGCGCAGCACCTCGCGGGCCAGCTCGAGGGGGAGCAGGTCGCGGGGCCAGGCGAGGAGGTTGACCGCGAGGACGGGCCGGCCGCCCATCGCGTACACGTCCGACAGGGCGTTGGCCGCGGCGATGCGCCCCCAGTCGTACGGGTCGTCGACGACCGGGGTGAAGAAGTCCGCGGTGCACACCATGGCCGTGCCCCCGTGGGAGGCGAGCCCGACGACGGCCGCGTCGTCACCGGTGTCCGGCCCGATCAGGAGCGGAGTGTCGCCGCCGGGCAGCACTGCGCCCAGGCCGCCGACCATCTCCTCCAGCTCACCGGGCGGGATCTTGCAGGCGCAGCCGCCGCCACGGGCGAACTGCGTGAGGCGGACGGCGGCTTGGCGGGTCGGGGTCATACCTGTCTCCTCGGGTACTAGCCTGGCGGCCGGTGGAGGCGTGTGGGTGCCTGGTGGCCCTCCCGGTCTTCAAAACCGAGGTGCCCGAGGATCTCGGGCAGGCGGGTTCGATTCCCGTCCGCCTCCGCTCCCCGGATCGGGCCCGCAGCGTCGGCGCTGATCGTCGACGCGTTCCGTGTACCCATGGGCGTCCAGGTGCTCGAGCAGGGGCACGGCCACCCGGCGCGTGGTGTCCAGCGCCCGCCGTGCCTCGCTCGGCGTGAACGGCTGTGGCAGCCGGCGCAGTGCGGCAACCGCCTCCGTGTCCGCGCCGGGCAGCAGCACGATACCGTCGGCGATGCGCAGCAGTTCACCCGCCGACACCGCGGCGGCCAACGCTTTGCGGGTGAGCCCCAGTTCCGCCAGCCGGTAGGCCTCGGGCGCCCGGAACGGCGTACGGGCCAGGTCCCGGCGCACGGCGTCCACCGCCGCCTGGACCGGTGGGGGCAGGGTGTGCCGCAGCGTGTCGACGGCGTACAACCGGCCCTGGCGACTGCGGAGTTGGGGCATGTCCCGGGCGAGAGCGTCCACCAGCGTGCGCTCCGGCAGGCCGAGCAGGCGGCGGGCCGCCTCGGCCGGCAGGCCGGGCTCCAGCGGGTGCGCACGGGCGTGCCGGTCGACCTCGGCCGACAGGCGGCCCCGCAGGGCCGTCCAGTACCTCTCGTCGGCCAGCCACTCTCCGGTCACGGGCTCGGCCGGGGGCGGTGCGCCCATGGCCAGCAGGTCGGCCCTCCGGATCAGCCTGCGGCGGCGCAGTTCGGCGGCGCCGTCGGGGCGGCCGGTCAGGCCGGCCAGCTCGGCGGCGCGGGCCCGGCCGGCGCCACGCCGGGCCAGCCGGGGCGGGCGCACGTCAAGGACGGTGACACCGCAGGGCGCGCGGCTGCCGCCCGGCTCCCGCAGCACGGCGCGGTCGCCGATCCGCAGGGGCAGCGCCCGGTTCAGGGTGAGCCGGGCGGTGTCCTCGCCCAGCGGGCGGACGGTCACCGGGACGGCGGCCGTGCCGAAATGCAGGGTGACCGAGCGAGGCAGGTCGGCGACCGGCTCTCCGCCGATCCGGACGTCGAGCACGTCGGTGAGCAGCCAGCGGTCCGGCGTCAGCAGCACCTGCCCGCGCCGCAGTGAGCCGTCCGCCGGCCCGTGCACATTGACGGCCACCCGGGCCACACCACTGACCTCCGTCCGCTCCTCGTGCACACTCTGCAGCCCGCGCACCCGCAGGACGCGCCCGTCCCCCGTGACCAGCCGGTCGCCGACGCGCAGGGTGCCCGCGCCGAGCGTGCCCGTCACCACGGTGCCGTGGCCGCGCACGGTGAACGCCCGGTCCAGCCACAGGCGTACGTCGGCATCGACGGCGGGGGCGGGCAACCCATTGCCCAGCCGGGCCAGTTCACCACGCAGCTGGGCCAGTCCAGCGCCGGTGACCGCGCTCACCGCGACGGACGGCACCTTGCCCAGCGAGGTGGCGGTCAGACGCTCGACGGCGTCCGCGCGCACGGGCTCCGGGTCCGCGAGGTCGCTGCGGGTCACGGCCAGGACGGCGTGCCGGACGTCGAGCGCGTCGAGGATCGTCAGATGTTCCTGGGACTGGGCCTGCCAGCCCTGGTCGGCGGCGACCACGAACAGCACGGCGGGCACGGGCCCGACACCGGCCAGCATGGTGGCGACGAACCGCTCGTGCCCCGGTACGTCCACGAAAGCGAGGTGTTCGCCGTCCGGGCCGAGCCTCGTCCACACGAAGCCGAGGTCGAGGGTCAGGCCCCGGCGGCGCTCCTCCTCGTAGCGGTCGGGCTCCATGCCCGTGAGCGCCCGCACCAGCGCGGACTTGCCGTGGTCGACATGGCCGGCGGTGGCGAGGACCTGCATGTTCGGCCTACCTCCCGGCGGCCGGGCGGGCCGCCCGTACGGCCTCGGCCAGCCGCTCGTCGTCCTCCGGCGGGACCGCCCGCAGGTCGAGCAGGCAGCGCCCCGCCTCCAGCCGACCGACCACGGGGATCCGGCCGGTGCGCAGTGCGGTGGCGTAGGACTCCGGCAGGGACAGTGCGGCGCTGGGCAGGGTGACGCCGGGTGCGCCTCCGCCGCCGACCGTGGCGGCGCTCTCGACCGCGCGTACGTCGATGCCCTCGGCGTCCAGGGCGGTGGCGAGGCGCGCGGCCCGGCGTCCGAGCCGGGCCGGGTCGGTGGTGAGGGCGGTGTCGGTCGGCGTGGGCGGTCCGGTGAGCGTGGCCTCCAGGGCGGCCAGGGTGAGTTTGTCGACGCGCAGGGCGCGGGCCAGCGGATGCCGGGCCAGGGTGCGGATCAGGTCCGCCCGGCCCAGCATGAGCCCGCACTGGGGGCCGCCGAGCAGCTTGTCGCCGCTCGCGGTGACGAGCGCGGCACCGGCACGCAGTGGGGTGTCGGCGTCCGGTTCTCCGGGCAGCGCCGGATCTGGCGCGAGCAGTCCGGAGCCGATGTCGACGACGACCGGGACGCCCAGCCCGGCCAGTTCGCCGACCTCGGCGGCACGGGTGAAACCGGTGATGCGGAAGTTGGACGGGTGCACCTTCAGCACGAAGCCCGTCTGACCGCCGATCGCTTCGGCGTAGTCGGCGGTGGTGGTCCGGTTGGTCGTGCCGACCTCGCGGAGCCGGGCGCCCGTGGAGACGAGCAGGTCGGGCAGGCGGAAGCCGTCCCCGATCTCCACCATCTCCCCGCGGCTGATGACGATCTCCTTGCCGGCCGCGAGCGCGGTGGCGGCCAGGACGAGCGCGGCGGCCCCGTTGTTGACGATGTGCACGCCACCCGCCGCCGGCACACGGGCGCGCAGTGCGGCCAGGGCGGTGCGGCCGCGACGGGCCCGTACGCCGGTGGCCAGGTCGAGCTCGACGTCCGTGGGTCCGGCGGCCGCCGCCACGGCCTGCCGGGCCGCCGCCGACAGTGGCGCCCGGCCGAGGTTGGTGTGCAGCAGCACTCCGGTGGCGTTGATCACCGGCCGGAGCCCGCCGGCCGTGCCGGGCAGCAGCGCGACGGCGGTGTCCGCGACCCGCTCGGGGGGAACGGTCCCGGCGCGTGCCTGCTCCTGCGCCTGCCGGATCGCGGACTTCACGACACTCTGCCCGAGCCGGTCCACGGCGGCGGCCAGCTTCGGATGGCGCAGGAGCGCGTCGGTGCGCGGGACACGGCGACGTGCGTCGGCACCGCCGTCCGGGCGCCGTACAGCACCGCCGGAGCCGGATTCGGTCGGCCCGATCGCCGGTGGGCCGCTGCCGTGCGCGTACCCCACGGGACCGCCGGAGCCGGACTCGGTCGGCCCCATCGCCGGTGCGCCGCTGCCGTCCGGGTACTTCATGGGCCGGCCGGAATCGGACTCGGTCGGCCGGCTCGCCGCTGCGCCGCCGCCGTCCGGTCGCCCAGCCGGACCGCCGGACCCGGGATCGGTCAGCCCGAACGCCGCTGCGCCGCTGCCGTCCGGGTGCTGTACGGGACCGGCGGAACCGGACTCAGCCGGCCGGGCCCCCACTGAGCCGCCGGCGTGCAGGTGCCGTGCGGAATCGCCGAAGCCGGAATCAGTCGGCCGGTTCCCCGGTGCACCACCGCCGAAGCCGGAATCAGCCAGCCGGCCCTCCGGTGCGCCACTGCCGTCCGAGCGCCCTGCGGGACCGCCGCAACCGGACTCGATCCGCCCGAACGCCGCTGTGCCGCTGCCGTCCGGGCACCCCGCCGGACCGTCGGAACCGGGGCCGGCCGTCTCCGCCTCCCGGCCCTTCTCACCCGGTGCCACCCGCTGTTCCATGCCGTCGCAGTCCCTCCGGCCCGACCCAGTACCCGCTGGGGCATCGCTCATCGTCCCCCAGTGCCCCTGCCCGCCCGTTCGACACGCCGTGACCCGCCTCGGCCCGTCCTTCCTCCGCCCCCTCCTTGCGTCGGCAGGGTCTCGTCACGGGGCTGCGCCCGGCCGTGGCCGGTCTTCGGGGTCCGAGGCCGGGCGGGGAGGCGGCGGCTCGCCCGCGGTGAGGTGTTCCAGGACCTCCACCAGTTCCTGGCAGGCCTGCTCGACGGAGCTCCGGGTGTGGCGCTGCTCGGTGATCACAGCGGACAGCAGCAGCGCGGTCAGGGCCATGGTGCCGTTGAAGGCCTGGAGTTTCGCCATCACCTCGATCCGGGTCAGCTGCGCGAAGGCCCCGACGCCGTCCGTCGCGGCGATGGTGGCCAGCACGGACGTGAACAGCGCGCAGAACATGCTGCCCACCAGCTCGAAGCGCAGCGCGGCACAGATGATGAGCGGATAGACGAGGAAGAGCAGGCTGAGCGAGCTGTAGACGGCCAGCGGCACCAGGGAGCAGGCCGCGACGGTCAGCGCGGCGGCTTCCTTCCAGCGCGCCAGGGACGGGGGCCAGCGGGCCCGGTGCAGGATCAGCAGCAACGGGGTGACGATGAGGACGCCCATCGCGTCGCCCACCCACCAGGCCAGCCACACGGCCCAGAAGCTGTGCGCGGGCAGTTTGTCCATGGCCAGGAGGAGGCACACGCCGATGCTGGCGCTGATCACCATGGCGGTCAGCGCGGCGAGGAACACGAGGGCCAGGCAGTCGCGTAACCGGCTCAGGTCGGTGCGGAAGCGGGCCCGGCGCAGCAGCAGAACCGCGCACAGGGGTGCGGCGGTCTGGCCGAAGACAATGCCGAGCGCGTCGATGTGGGGCGGGCTGATGGACAGGACGGCGAGGAAGGCGCCCAGGCTGATGCCGGGCCAGCAGCCCAGCCCGAAGATCAGCAGGGCGGCGACGGCGACACCGGTGGGCGGCCAGATGGGGGTGACCACGGCGCCCTCGACGACCAGCCGGCGCAGGAGTCCGAGGCGTGCCGCGCCGTAGTAGACCGCGGCGACGGCCAGCACCTGGACGGCGTAGCCGCCCGGCCGGCGCAGATCCTCGAAACCCACCACAGCAGCCATCTCACACCGATGGCCCGCCGTCGGCGAGGCGAGAGGCGTCCTCGTCCGTCTCCCCGGCCGGCCAGGAGACCGCCGCCCCGGCCGGCCGGAAGACCGCGCCTCATCCGCTACGGCTCGATGCCCGGCCCGTCGACGCCGACGACGAGGACGGCGGCGTCGTCCTCGTGCCCCACGCTCTCCGCGCCCTTGATCACGGCAGAGGCCAGCGCGTGGGCCTCCAGCCCCGCGACGGCGGCGATACCCGCGAGCCGCACGACCTGGTCGAGTCCGTCCTCGATGTTCAGGGACGGGCCCTCCACCACGCCATCGGTGAGCAGGACGAACACTCCGCCGGTGGTGAGCCGGTGCCGGGTCACCGGGTACGCCGTCCCCGGCTCGATGCCGAGCGGCGGCCCTCCCTCGTCGTCCACGACGCCGGACTTGCCGTCGCCCGTGGCCCACACGAAGGGGATGTGTCCGGCCCGCGCGCTCTCCAGGACGCCGGTGGCCGGGTCGAGCCGCATGAAGATGCAGGTGGCGAAGAGCTCACTGCCCAGGGAGAGCAGCAGCTCGTTGGTCCGGGCGAGTAGTTCGCCCGGTTCGCTGGTGACCGAGGCGAGGGCGCGCAGTCCGGCGCGGACCTGGCCCATGAAGGCGGCGGCCTCGATGTTGTGGCCCTGTACGTCGCCGATGGACAGCCCGATGCGGCCGTCGGGCAGGACGAAGGCGTCGTACCAGTCACCGCCCACGTTGAGGCCGTAGGTGGCGGGTGCGTAGCGCACCGCCAGGTGCAGGCCCGGGACGCACGGCAGGTCCCGGGGCAGCATGCCGCGCTGCAGCTCGATGGCCAGCTCCACCTGGGTGCGCTGCAGCTCCGCGCGCTCGCGTGCCTGGGCGGTGAGCGAACCGAGTCTGGCCAGCAGCTCGTCACCGTCGTCCGTGGAGCGCTTGCGAGGCATCGGTCACTTCCGGCTGGGCGGTGGCCCGTCAGGGCAAACGCCTAGATTTTACCTTTATAGGAGGATCCTGCCCCAGGTGAGAGTCTGCGCCGACATGCCTGGCCACGGACCTGGTCACGGACCTGGTCACAGGCCTGGTCAGCCGATCTCCGAATCGATGCCGGTGATCACCGCGGGTCCCAGCGGTGCCGCCTTCTCGTCGAGCCCCGCGCCGCGCAGAGCGGAGTCCGCGAGCCGACGGGCCTCCTGCTCGGCGTGCGGGCCGGTGTCCGCCTCGACGGTCAGGCGGAGGGTGAAGGTGTTGTCCTCGTTGACGTTGAGCACGTCCAGGTCCTCGGTACTGCCCATCCGCGTGGTGTGCGGATCCGCCGGACCGAGCGCACGGCTCAGCCTCGCTCGGGCGTCGGCCTCCACTCCCGTGGTGAAGGTGCCGGGCACGGTGATGACGTAGGTCGTCATGACGATCCTTTCGTCGCGCGTTCCCCGCCTACCCCGATTCACGGCCTTCGCACAGCGCCCCGCGCGGCCGGGCCGCGGGGCAGGAAACCCCCGGCAGGTCCGGGCCCGCTCCCACGGGGAGCGGGCCGAGGTTGCCTGCCCCATGATCAGTAGGGTGCCCAGAACGTGCTGGTTGCCGTGCACGTCCGTGGGCGTGATGCGTGGGCCGGTCGCGCGGGGCGGGTACCTCTCCGACCCGTCCGTCCAGCTCAGATCCATCCGTCCAGCGCCGTCATGAACCCCTCGAAGTCGTCCCGGTAGAGGGTGTGCCCGACCCCCGGGACGGTGCGCACCTCGAAACCCCGCTTCTTCAACTCTCCCTCCAGGTCGGGGGACACGAGGTCACTGGAGTCGGCCAGCACCACCAGCGAGGGCACCACCGGGTGCGCCGGGGTGCGGCTGACCGCGTAGGTGTCGGGGAGCACCTGGACGGTTGCCGGGTCCCAGGCCGCGAGCGTGGCCAACTCCACGTCCACGTCGGCCTCTTCCCACCGCGGGTTGAAGGCCTTGATCATCGCGCGGGGCGCGCGCTTGAAGTACGCGAAGGCGGACGCGGCCGCCGTGACGTTCTCATCCAGGTCCCAGGCCGGGTCGCAGTAGACGGCCCGTTCCGGTGCCAGCCGCTCGACGGCGAGGGCCAGGGCCATCGCGCCGAGCGAGTGGCCGATCGTCAACTCGACGCCCTGGGGCAGGGTTTCCGCCAGATCGTCGGCCCAGATCTCGGCGCCGTACTCCCCGCGCCCGCTCGCACCGTGTCCGCGCAGGTCCACGCCGATGACCCGGTATCCCTTGTCCGCCAGGGCCGGGGCGACCCGGCGCCAGGTCCGGTGGTCGGACATGATCCCGTGCACCAGGACGGCAACCCGGTCTCCGGTCCCCCACTCGCGGGTGTGCAGCTTCATCGACGCGCCTCTCTCGTCCGGACTCCGGACGATCTTTTCACCGACCTTGGGTCCGGAGGTCCAGGCGCCGGCCTCCGGTCGTCCGGGTGCCGCGGTGGCTCACAGCGGGGAGTGGGCCACCACCGTCACATAGGCGCCGTACAGCAGGGACACGACGGCCAGGGCGCCGCCGACGAACAGCGCCTGGGCCGGGCGCACCCGCCAGGTGCGGGCGAAGGCGCGCGCCGGGGGGATCAGCAGCGGGAAGTCGGGCAGCAGGAAGCGCGGTTTGGACGAGAACGAGCCGGAGCAGCCGACCACGAGCAGCACCAACACCCCCGCGAAGACCACCAGGGCCAGCGGGGCGCGGTCCAGGCAGAGCAGCCCGAAGAGCACCACGCTCACCACGACGATCATCAGGGCCGCCGGGTAGACGATGCCGCCGCCGTGCAGGAACAGCGCCCTGAGGAAGCTCACGGCACCGGCGCCGAAGTCGAAGCGCGAGTCCCAGGCGCTCTGGATCTTGAAGTAGCCCCCCGGCAGGTCGCCGGTCTGCTGCCCGACCCAGAGCACATAGCCGAGCCAGCCCAGCGGGGCCAGGAGGGCGCCGATCCACAGCGTCGCCGGTACGCGGCCGCGCTGCCGCAGCACCTGCTGCGCGGCGGCGATGCCGACGGCGGCGGCCACCGCGAATCCGGTCGGCCGGGACAGGCCCGCCAGCGCGGCCAGCGAACCGGCCCACAGCCAGCGGCCCTTGAGCACGCAGTACAGGGACCAGACGGCGAGGGCGGCGAAGAGGGACTCGGTGTAGGCAATGGTCAGCTCTACGGCGTGCGGCAGCACGGCCCACAGACCGACCAGCGCGGTGGCGACGGCGCGCCCGTGCAGGTGGTGGCCGAGGACGTAGAGACCGTACGCGGCCACCGCCGCGGCGGCCCAGGCGACCAGTAGCCCGGCCTGGCCCGGGGTGAGCGGGAGGATCACGGTCAGGGCCCGGATGAGTCCCGGGTAGAGCGGGAAGAAGGCCCAGTCGGTCTGCACCCCGCCGCTGGGGGTGATCCAGATGAGGTGCCCGTAGCCGTGGGTCGCGATGTGCAGGTACCAGCGGGAGTCCCAGGAGTGGGCGAGGCTCTTGGCCGGCGGGTGTTCGGTGAGGTGGTTGGCGACCATCACGACGACGACTCCGGCGATCCGGATCGCGGCGAACAGCGCGAGGGCCGGCAGGGCGCCTTCGGGGATCCGGTGCCGGACGTTCCGGGGCACCGCGGAGCGGCCGGAGGGGAGGGGACGGGGCGTCCGGCTCGGGCCGGGGTACGGAGGACGTGCTCACCCTCAGACCTTGATCACGCCGGTGCCGGCGTGCAATCCGCGACCCGGCTTTCTTACGGTCTTCCACCCTGATTCAGGAACAACAGGGGACCAACGGCAGACCCCCATGAAGATCAGAACAGGGTGCGGTTACCATATGAGCGCTGCCTAGCTCGAAAGATGGACCTGTGACTGTCAACGACGACTCGTTCACCAACTGGAAGAACCGCGAGGAGATCGCGGAGTCGATGATCCCGATCATCGGGAAGCTGCACCGCGAGCAGGACGTGACCGTCCTGCTGCACAGCCGCTCCTTGGTGAACAAGTCGGTGGTCAGCATCCTGAAGACGCACCGCTTCGCCCGGCAGATCGCCGGCGAGGAGCTCTCGGTCACCGAGACCATGCCGTTCCTGCAGGCCCTGACGGCCCTCGACCTCGGTCCCTCCCAGATCGACCTGGGCATGCTCGCCGCCACCTACAAGGCGGACGACCGCGGCCTGAGCGTGGCGGAGTTCACCGCCGAGGCCGTCGCCGGTGCCACGGGCGCCAACAAGATCGAGCGCCGCGAGCCGCGCGACGTCGTCCTCTACGGCTTCGGCCGCATCGGCCGACTCGTCGCCCGCCTCCTGATCGAGAAGGCCGGCTCCGGCAACGGCCTGCGGCTACGCGCCATCGTCGTGCGCGGCAGCGGCGGGCGGGCCGACGAGGATCTCGTCAAGCGTGCCTCGCTGCTGCGCCGCGACTCCATCCACGGCCAGTTCCACGGCACGATCACGGTGGACGAGGACAGCAGCACGATCGTGGCCAACGGCAACGCGATCAAGGTGATCTACGCCGACGATCCGTCGTCCGTGGACTACACCGAGTACGGCATCCGGGACGCCATCCTCATCGACAACACCGGCAAGTGGCGCGACCGCGAGGGCCTGTCCAAGCACCTGCGCCCGGGCGTCGAGAAGGTCGTCCTGACCGCGCCGGGCAAGGGCGACGTCCCGAACATCGTGCACGGCGTCAACCACGACACCATCAAGCCGGACGAGCAGATCCTGTCCTGCGCCTCCTGCACCACCAACGCGATCGTCCCGCCGCTGAAGGCGATGGACGACGAGTACGGCGTGCTGCGCGGCCACGTGGAGACCGTCCACTCGTTCACCAACGACCAGAATCTGCTGGACAACTACCACAAGTCCGAGCGCCGTGGCCGCTCCGCGCCGCTCAACATGGTGATCACCGAGACCGGTGCCGCCTCCGCCGTGGCGAAGGCCCTGCCGGACCTCAAGGCGAAGATCACCGGCAGCTCGATCCGCGTCCCTGTCCCGGACGTCTCGATCGCGATCCTCAACCTCCAGCTGGCCCGCGAGACCACCCGCGAGGACGTCCACGACTACCTGCGGGACGTGTCGCTGACCTCTCCGCTCAAGCGCCAGATCGACTTCACCACGGCCCCCGACGCGGTCTCCAGCGACTTCATCGGCTCGCGCCACGCCTCGATCGTGGACGCCGGCGCTCTCAAGGTCGAGGGGGACAACGCGATCCTCTACCTCTGGTACGACAACGAGTTCGGCTACTCCTGCCAGGTCGTCCGGGTCGTCCAGCACGTCTCGGGCGTCGAGTACCCGACGTACCCGGCAACGGCGGTCTGACGAGGGCACACATCCCGGCCGCGAAGGTGCAGTCGGAGCTGCCTCAGGGCTCCTGAGGATCACTCCTGACCCGCGCAGGCAGACCCGACCAGCAGACGAACCGAGGGCCGTCACCCGACTTCCGGGTGGCGGCCCTCAGTGGTCGTCTACCGGCCCAGGGAGTTCTCAGGGGGTTCCGCAAAAGTGCGCATGCCGCCCGCGAGAGGCACGATCCGCAGCCGCCCGAGCACCTGATACGGCTCACCGCCTCCGGGAACTCACCGCCCGGATGCAGCACCTGAGCCCCGGCACGCCCGATGCGTCCACACGTCTCCTCCACCCCACCCCACGCCGGCCGCCGGCCGCCGGCGCAGTATCCCCGTCACCGCGACCGGTCCGGATCGCACCGAGCAGCGGGGCATCTGCGGAAACCGGCACCCCTGCAGCCCAGGCCCCCCATAGCGAGCCCCCGCCAAGACGAACTCGGCCGGCTCCCCTACGCGGTCGGCCGGCAGCGTCAGAGGACTGGACTCGGCGTAGGCCACAGGCGCAGCCGCCCGCAGGTCCACGACCGCGGGACCCCTGGGCACGCCTCGGTCAGTCCAGCCAGGCATCCATGGCGGTCCTGCCTCGCATCCCGTTGTCCAAGGCGTCACCCACCGCTGTTGTCACTCCCCACACCCACATCGCCGTCCTCGCCCAGGACCTGGGCATCACCCGGGACGCCGTACGAAGGCCCTCGACCGGTCCGGCGTGACGGTGGAAGCGAGGGGACGAGCCCACGATGCCGGTGCCCTCCACGACGACATCGCCGGCGAGTTGCGCGGTTGGCGCGGCGCCTCGTGGGCCGCGGTCCGACCCGGCCACTACCGAACGCATGTCCAACTTGGACATGTTCGGGTCAATCCCCCCACTTCGCCGCAACCGCACATTGCATTTACAAGTCGCACACCTTCAGAACACAGTCGATCCCTCGGGGGGACTCATGAACCAGCACCACCCGCAGCAGCCTCAGCAGCCCGGCTGGAACCACCCGCAGCAGCCCGGACAGCCTCAGCCCGGCTGGGGAGGCCCGCAGCAGGGCTGGGGCGCACCGCAGCCGCCGAAGAAGTCCAGCGCAGGGAAGATTCTCGGGTTCGGCTGCCTCGGCTTCGTCGCCGTGCTCGTCCTGGTCGGCGTCATCGCCGCCGCGGGCGGCAGCGGCTCGAAGTCCAACGAGTCCAACGGCTCCAAAGACACGAACTCCGCACCCCAGGCCGAGAAGCCGGCTGTAGACGCCAACGGCGGAAGCGACGACAAGAAGAACACCGACACCGAGCCCGAGAAGAAGGTCGTCACCTTCAAGGTCTGGGGCACAGCCCCCGCCGGCGCGCTCGGCCCCCTGGACATCGGCTACGGATCGGACACGGACACCCGTAAAGGCACCTTCAAGAACGGCACGTTCGAGGCCACGCTGCCGCTGGCCAAGGACGCGATGTACTACACGGTGAACGCGCAGCTGCAGGGCTCCGGGGACATCAACTGTTCGGTCACCGTCGACGGCCACACGAAGAAGGGCCACGCGTCCGGCGGCTACAACATCTGTGACGCGCAGCTGAGTTCCGGCCTGCTCGGCGGCTGGAACTGACGCACCACACCGGCTCGACCCTTTGGGGGCATCATGCAGCGCCGGAAAATCACCATCGTCGCCGCCTTCGCCATCGCGGCTGCCGCGGCTCTCACTGTATGGCTGCTCGTGCGCCCGTCCTACGACGATGTGGTGCAGTGCTGCCAGCAGGCACTCGCCGCGCAGTACAAGACGGACCGGAAGGGTAAGCCGGCCGCGTGCGGGGATGTGAAGGTCGACGACTACGACGCGCTCGTCCTGGAGGCGGCGATGGATCATCTGGGGTGGACGGATGAGAACGGGGAATTCGATGAGACCAAGATGCTGGACTCGGTGACCGAGACGCCGTAGTCCAGGTGTGCAGCGGCCCCGGTCCCGGATGACCCGGGCGGGGCCGTCATCTTGCGGCTGCCTCGCCGTCCGGGACCGCCGTGTCGTCGCCGCGGAATCCGTCCTGTTGCACGGCGGTCTGACGCCGGAAACCGCGTGACACGTGTGGCCGCCGACCGGGATCCCGGTCGGCGGCCGTTGTGCTCGGGCGCGTGCGGTCAGGCCGCGGCCGGCTTGGCGCAGGCGCCAGTGGCGCACGCCGTGAGCCACTGGTCGAAGTCGGCGTCGTAGCGGGTGCCGATGCCGTCGTGGTAGACGGCGTATCCGCCGGCGTAGTCACCGACGCGGAAGCGCGCGAGCATGCGCTGGATGTCGTCGGGATGCCTCTCGACCATGTAGCGCACGGCCAGGTAGCCCCACGGGTAGGTGCGGGTCACATCGCTGTTCTCGTAGGTGCTCTCGAACAGGGTGCTCAGCTTGTAGGTGTGCTTGCCGGCCTCCTGGATCGCCTGGTCGTCGGCGAGACCGCGGTAGCTGTAGGAGACGTACTCCGCGAGGCCCTCGATCCACCACACGTCCGGCACCGAGATCTGCTGGGCGAAGTCGCCCTTCATGTCGTCCCGGGCGTCGAGGAAGTGCGTGTACTCGTGGTTGAGGTTCCAGATCCGGGCCACGAAGCCGTCGTCGTAGTCCTTCTGGTACATGATCGACGTCGGCTGGTTGTCGGGGTCGGAAGGGTCTCCGCCCAGGGTGATGCCGCCGTTGTCGGTGCTGACGCCGTAGATCGCGCCCGCGTACGTCTGGTAGTCGGCGCGGCTGGCGAAGACGACCAGGTGGATGGTCGAGGCGTACTGGCCGGGTATCGCGCCGCCGGCCTTGACGATGCCGCGGAAGTAGGAGTCCTGGTTCAGCACGCTGGCGCACGCGGCGGCGAGGTCGTCGGCGGGCAGGGACTGGGCGCGGATGGTGTGCGCCGCGTCGCACTGGTGGGTGATGGGCAGGGCGGCCTCGGTCAGCTTGGCGGGCAGGTCGCAGACGTCGTAGTACGCGCAGTCGGTGCCGTCGTAGTAGTTCGCCTGCGTGGCCACGGCCACCCAGAGTCCGGCGGTGGGTCCGGTCATCTCCGACTCGTCCAGCAGGTCCTTGGTCAGGGGCCGTACGGTCGCCTGCAGCTGGGTGTGCTCGACGTAACGGGCCAGGTTCATACCGGCGTTGGAGTCCAGGTAGGCCTGGTCGGTGCCGAGCAGATCCGTGTGGTCCAGCGCGAAGTCGTGCAGGGTGTCGGTGATGCGGGGGTCGGCGACGACCGCGTTCACGTAGGCCGTGTTCCAGTTGCCGCGCCACAGGGGCGTGTAGACGTCGTTGACGGCCCTGACCATGCTGTCGATCGCGTCGTACGAGCTGTCGTAGGCGTTCAGCATCCGGCGGTAGACACCGAGGTAGCGGCCCTGCTGGTCGGCGCTGTCGGTGAGGATGACGGTCTCGCCGAGGATGTCGCCGTTGGCCGCGGTGACGTCCCGGGAGTGGCGCCGGGCGAAGAAGGCGTCCAGGCCGCCGATGGTGGCGGTGGTGAGGCGCGAGGTGTACGCACCCACGTCATTGGGGTGGTTGAACTGCACGTAGTAGCCGGCGCGCAGGAACAGGACCAGTTGCAGAAGGCCGGCGGAGTTGTCGCCCTGGTACTGCGCCGCCGTCCGCGTGTAGGCGTTGGCGACGGTCAGCATCTGCGCTTCGCGGAAGACGTCGTGCGCGTTCTGGCCGGTGACCGAGAAGAGGGTGTTCACGCAGTCGGCCGAGGAGGCCTTCACGAACGAGACGAGGGCGGATCCGCTGCGACTGCCGAAGTCGGCCGGGGTGCAGGAGGCCGCCCTTGCCGCAGCACGCGGGGAGCGCTCCATACTGCGGGTGAACGGCGGTGTCCGAGGCGGGAGTTGGGCTGGACTGAGCCGTGTCGTCTGGGGCGCGGGACGCTCGGTGGCACCGGTGCTCGGGCCGGTGGGGGGTGGTGCGGGGGTGTGCTTCCCGGGCGTGTGGGCGGCCGGAGCGGCGTGCGGCTGGGGTGCCGCCAGCGCCGGGGTCGACAGCAGGCCGGCCACGGAGACGCAGACGGCGGCGGCGCCGGCCACACGTCTGGGCAGCGCGAAGCGATAGCGCACTTGGATTCCTCCACGAAGGGATGTGCCTCGGTGGGGTGTTGAGGCGTGTGAGGCAGCGTCTCAGCGCGCCACCGCGTCAACAATGGCGTGTGACATAGCACATGGCACTGCGGGCCCATAACATCGCGGCATGCTCCGGCCCGCAGCTCTTACGCCCCGGCGATGCTCCAGGTGCGCGACGCCCATGTCCTCAAGTGCGGTGCCTGGGCGACCAGATCGCGATAAGCGCCGACGGCCGACTGGAAGAGCGTCTCCACGACGTCGTCGGTGACGGTCTCGGGCCGCCAGGCCAGCACATAGCGGCACCACAGCGGCGAGCCGGCCAGCGGCTTGACCTCGACGTGCGGGATCGGCCGCAGCGTCGGCTGGACCAGGGACACCCCGAGGCCGTCGGCGATCATGCTCTGCAGCTGTGTCTGGTCGCCGAGGAACTCGTGGACGGCGACCGGGGTGAAGCCGGCCGCCTCGCAGGCGTCGTAGAACACCCCGGGCCAGCCGGCGCCGTCGTCCGGGGTCACGAACCAGTCGTCCTCGGCCAGGTCGGCCAGCTGCACCTGGGCGCACTGGCGCAGACGGTGACGCGAGGGCAGGGCGACGAACGTCGGCTCGGTGACGATCCCGCGGTGTTTCACGGCGCTCGAGTGGCGCAGTTCCATGCCCGGGTAGTCGGCGGCGATCGCCGCGTCCACCGCGCCCTCCTCCAGCAGTTCGACGATCCGCGAGGAGGCGTAGACGCTGGTCACGGTGAGGGACAGTTCCGGCAGCCGGGTGCGGACGCGGGACACCGTGCCCGAGAGCATGGGTGAATTGGTCGCGGCCACGCGCAGGGTACGGCGCGGGCGGGCGGAGGCGGGGCGGTGGCCGATGGCGTCGGCGCGGGCCAGGACGTCGCGGGCCTGGGCGACGACCTCGGCGCCGTACCGGGTGGGCCGTACTCCGCTCGGGCTGCGTTCGAAGAGCGGCTCGCCCAGGTGGCGCTCGATGCGCCGGAGCTGGGTGCTCACCGCGGGCTGCGAGTATCCGAGGTGCGCGGCGGCGCTGCCCACACTGCCCGCGTCGGCGATCGCGCACAGCACACGCAGGTGCCGAAGCTCCAGTTCCATCGGTCCACTCCCCGTTTCGTCCCACGGCCGGCCCCGGGAGATCGTCCGTTCTCCCGGAAAACCGGTGCTCACAGCCACCGCCGGCCGTGGTCGCGGCCGGCGGACGGAAGCGTTCCATCGCTCCGCCGGGCGCACAAGTCGCGGGTCCCGGTTCGTTACGCTCCGTCCGCCCCCCGGTGCACGGAGTCGAGCAGGGCCAGGTCCTCCGAGGTGAGGCGCAAAGAGCCGGCTGCCACGTTGGCTTCCAGGTGGGCCGGGTCGCCGGTGCCCGGGATGGCGAGGACGTGCGGGCCTCGCCGCAGCGTCCAGGCGATGCGGACCTGTGCCGTGTCCACGCCGTGAGCCTGGGCGACCGTCCGGATCCCGGGTGCGTCGGGGCCGTCCGCTCCGCCCTGACGCCCGTCGGCGGCGATCGAGTAGAACGGCACGAAGGCGATGCCCTGCTCGCCGCAGGAGCGGACGAAGTCGTCCTGGTCGGCCCGGACTCCGATGCCGTACATGTTCTGGACGCACACCACGGGGGCGATGGCGCGTGCCTCGGCCAGGTGTGCGGGCGTGATGTTGGACAGGCCGAGGTGCCGGACGAGACCGGCCTCGCACAGTTCGGCGAGGGCTCCGAAGCGGTCGGCGAGGGAGTCCGTGCCGACGATACGCAGATTGACCACGTCCAGGTGGTCGCGGCCGAGCTGGCGCAGGTTCTCCTCGACCTGGGCGCGCAGCCCGCCGGGGCCGGCGTGGGGCAGCCAGCGGCCCGAGAGGTCGCGGCCGGGGCCGACCTTGGTGGTGATGACGAGGTCGTCCGGGTAGGGCGCGAGGGCCCGGTTGATCAGTTCGTTGGCGGAGCGCAGCGGCGAGAAGTAGAAGGCGGCGGTGTCGATGTGGTTCACACCCAGCTCGACCGCACGGCGCAGTACGGCGACCGCCTGATCGCGGTCGCGGGGTACGGCGCCGGGGACGAGCGCGGGGCCGGTCTGCGGCAGCCGCATCGCCCCGAAACCGATGCGGCGGACTTCCAGGTCCCCCAGCTTCCAGGTGCCCGATGCCGCCGCGGTGATCGTTCTCGAAGTCATGCCGGAAGGATCCTTCGGCCTCTAGGATCAAGGCCATTGATTCAGGCATATATGAATCCATGGGGGGCGCGGCGTGGCGGACCTGCTGTTCTCGGCGCGGGACCTGGCGCACACCCGGTTCGCCGCGTCCCCGATGTGGGAGGTCGGGCCGGGTTTCCGGCTGCTGCGTGCGGCAGGTGCGCACCCCGTCCACCGGACCTGGCTGGAGCAGGTACGGCCGCGGGTCTGCGCCGCCGGGCTGGACCGGGGTTGGCTGGCCGAGCTGATCCCGCCGTCCGGATACGTCCCCGACTTCCTCAACCCGACACCCAGCGGGCCCGCTCCCACCCTGGCGTCCGAGCTGGACGGCATCGCGGCCGCGCCGGCCGGCCGGGTACGGGACGATCTCGACCGCCTCCGGCGCGAACAGGGCGGCCTCGGGCCCCGGGCAAGCGCTCTGTACGCCCAGCCGGAGGCCCGGCTCCCCCGGGTCGTCGAGGAGATCGAGTCCTACTGGGAGTTGGCCTGCGCCCCCTACTGGGCGCGCATCAGGACCGTCCTGGACGCCGACGTGTCCCACCGGGCCCGCCAGGTCGCTGAACACGGGGCGGCCCGTCTCCTCAACGACCTGCACGCCTCGGTGCGCTGGGACGACGACACACTGCAGTTGCTGCGCCGGCACGGGGCGCTGTCCCGGACCGCCGCGGGACCGGGGCTGCTGCTCATCCCCTCGGTGTTCACCGGCCCGCTCCCGCTCACCCGGATGACGCCGCCCGACCCGCCCCAACTCGCCTATCCCGCCCGGGGGATCGGCTCGCTGTGGGCGCCCGGGCGGCGCACCCGGACCGATGCCCTGGCCGCCGTACTCGGGCGCTCCCGGACTCTGCTGCTGACCGAACTGGACAGCCCGGCCTCCACCACCCAACTGGCCGGCCGGACCGGGCTGTCCGCGGCGGGCGTCTCCCAGAATCTGACGGCCCTGCGGGACGCCGGCCTGGTCAGCGCCCACCGGGCCGGCCGCTCGGTGCTGTACGCGCGGACACCGGCCGGGGAGACGCTGCTGGGCGCGGGGTGTCGCTGAGGCGCAAGCGCACGCCGGGACGTCGGCGGCCCCGCGCCGGGCTGGGCCGGCGCCCCGTTCACGCGCAGTAGCCGTAACCGGCCCGGCCCGGCCCGGCCCGCCATGTTCGAACGCTGGACGGTCGGGCGCGACATGCCGCATGGCACCGGGGTGTAGTCGGCGATCCAAACCGTGTCGGTCCACAAGTCACTGTCCATGGCGAACTCTCGGACCATGCGCGTGAGCAGCGGCAGCGCGGCCTTCAACCGCTTGTGATGGCCAAGCCGTTGGGGCAGGTACCGAAACATGTCGGTCAGGTGCTTGTCCGCGCAGCACAGCCACCGGGCCTGCGAGTGGTATCCAAGCAAGGCCTGGGCCACAGCAGGACAGGCGAGTTCGGAGTCACTGAGCAGCGGCGGTCTACCGAGGCACCGGGTTCCTCCAATTTCGTCGTCGATCTTCACGTTGGAGTGCGGTCAGCAGGGTGTTCAGGTCTGTCGTCACACACGGATCTTGGAGGTTCTCTGCCCGCTCCGGAGGCCGAACCACAGAGCCACGCGGTCGTTGCGCTCGGGACCGCCACGGAACACTGCCACCACCCGCCCAGCGTCAGCAGACTCAGCCAACGTCACCCCTTCCGAACCGATGTCAGTGACGCCTTCTCATGAGTGGCATTCGAGATCGTTATGGCTCAGGGCCCCTTCAATGAGATTGACTGCGCCTGCGACGGGTCCTCGTGGTGTGCTCCTCCCCCGTGAGTGCCCCGCATCGGGCCCGTCGCGACCTTTCTGTCGCCCCGGGTGCAGCTGGGCCCGACCGTCTGTTGCTGCCAGATCCGATCCCCTCGATTCATCCACCACGGCCATTCCGGGATCCAACACCTTCCAGAGCCCCGGCCGACAACGATCTCACCATTGCGCGGGCACTGTGCCCCGACCGTACCCACACGGTCGCTTCTCCCGTCCCCGTGTTGCCGCCCGCCAGGAGGTACACCGTGCCCGCCTTCGGCATGCCCGCCGACAACCCGCCTTTCGCGGATGCTTCCTTCCCCTGGGACCATCAGCCCCCCTCACCGCAACCGCAACCGCAACCGGACCGCGCCGCACGGCAGTTGCGTGCGGCGCGTCGACTGCCCGTGCGGATCACCCTCTTGCTTCTCGCCGTCCATGCGGTCATCGTGCTTCTCGCCGCACCCGCCCGAGCCGTGCTGGCCCAGCCCCTGGCAGGCCCGTTCAACGTCGGTCTCGGGCTGCTCCTGGCGCAACTGTGCATGACCGCCGGGGTCGCCGTCTGGTACGGGCGTTACGCCAGGGCCGCGATCGACCCGCTGACCGAGGACCGCGAGTCCTCCCTCCCGCACCCGGAGGGCCAGCGGTGAACACCGTGCTCGCCGTCGGCTCCGGAGACAACTTCCCAGTCTTCACGGTTTTCGCCGTCTTCGTCACCTGCACGCTGTTCATCTCCGTCGCCGCCGTCGGCCTGGACAGCCTGAGCAACTACTATCTCGGCCACCGCAAGCTGTCGTGGGCCGGCAACGGGCTGGCGATCTTCGGCTGCTTCATGTCCGCAGCCGGAATGCTGAGCAATCCAGGGCTGGTGTCTCTTACGGGCTTCGACGGTGTCCTGTACGTACTGACCTCCACCGCCGGATGGATCGTTCTCCTGATCCTGATCACCGAGACGTACCACGGCTCCGCACGGTTCACCATCGGCGACGTTCTGGCTCGACGACTGAACCCGCGTCCGGCTCATACGGCCGCCGGCGTGGCGACCCTGATCATCTCGCTGCTCTATCTGATCGCGCAGCTCGTCGGTGCCGGGACGCTCGCCGCGCCCATCCTCGGCTTGGACGGGCCCGGTGCCCAGCGCGCCGTGGTGGCCTGTCTCGGAGTCCTGATGATTCTTTCCGTCGTCGGTGGGGGCATGCGGGCGGCGACCATGATTCAGGGCGTCAAAGCGGTTCTGCTCCTGGCCGGTGGGGGGCTCCTGGCGCTCGCGGTGCTGTGGCACTTCGACATGAGTCCGGCGGCCCTGCTGCATGCCGCCGCCGATCGCAGCGCCTACGGTGACGACTTCCTGCGGCCCGGTGTCCGTTCCGAGGAGGGCATCGGCAAACTGGACGCGCTGAGCCTGGAGTTGACGAGGCTGCTGGGAATCGCGGGGCTGCCCCATGTGCTGATGCGGCTAGGCACCGTGGCGACCGCCCGGGAAGCGCGGCGATCGGTGCAGTTCGCCACTGTGCTGATCCTCGGTTTCTCCGCGGTGGCCGTGGTGATCGGGCTCGGTGCGGCCGGTGTGTTCGGCAACAAGACCATCACTTCGGACAGTTCCTCCGGGGTTACCGCCATGCTCCTGCTCTCCGACTCCCTCGGTGGCCCGGTGCTGCTCACCGCCATCTCCTGCCTCGCATTCGCGACGATCGTGGCCGTCGTGGCCGGTCTCACGCTCACCGCGGCGACGACCTTGGCACACGACATCTACGGGATGACGATCAAACGGGGCACCGCGACGGAGAAGGCGGAACTTGGCGTGGCGCGGCTGGCGGTGGTTCTGGTCGGCGTCACAGCCATCGCCCTGTCCCTGTTCGTCCAGAACCTCAACATCTCGTTCCTGGTGGCACTTTGCTTCACCCTCGCGGCATCCGCGGTGCTGCCCGCCCTCCTCTACTCGCTGTGGTGGCGGCACTTCACGACCCGGGGGGCGACCTGCAGCGTCTACAGCGGCCTGTTGTGCACGCTTGTGCTCGTAGCGCTGTCGCCGGCAGTCTCGGGGAATTCGGGTGCGCTGCTGCCGGACGCCGACTTCACGATCTTCCCGATGCGCAATCCCGGACTCATCACCGTCCCGGTGGGATTCCTGGCGGGTTGGCTGGGATCCGTCATGGACCGGCGAAGGCAGGTCGCGGAGGGAGCCGAGGGCCGGAACACCGGGGATCGGGCGGTGCTGCCGTCGTGACGCGGCCGGCGCAGGACCATCGCGTGCTCGTCACGCTTCAGGGCCCTGCGGGCCGGTGCCTGCCACGACCACCGTGCCGCTTGGGCAGCCGCCACCCGTCGCCGGTGACAGACTCGGCCGGAAACGGCGGCGAATCACGGCCTGGACCCGGACCAGGGTCCACCCCTCAACTTCCAAAGCCGTGCTCGGCCGGGCCCTTGCCCAGTTCCTCCTCGAACACGGCGAACTGGGCATCGGTGACCGTCGGGGAGTTCGCCGGACCTGCAGGAGTGCAAGGCCTTCGTCCCGCCCTCACGCCAGGCGCGACGCCGGGGTTCCACCGACCGCACACTCGCCTGCGGTGACTCCGCGATCACCGCGGACTTCTCACCCACCGCAAGCCGCCCACCGGCCTCAAGCCGGACCCGTTCACGAAAGCCCGACGCTCAGCAGTCAGGCCCCTGCGGTATGACGCATCAACGACATACCGCAGGGGTCATGAACGACGACAACCCGAAGTCCTCAGTAACGAAGCAACCGCCCCCGAGGAGTGCCCTCCGGTGTGCACAGCATCTTCGACCCGCGCCCCGGCGACCGCGGCAAGCTCCTCGAAGTCACCCCCTCCACGCCCCCAGGACTCAAACGCCTGTGGAGTGCCGGTAGGACGAGCACACGTGCCCGCACAGCGGGTTGCAGCAGGAAGCCCCCGGAAGGGTCGGACGACCCAGGCCGGAATCCCTGGACTTTAGGCCAGGGAGCACGTCATTGGCTGATCCAGCCGTTGGTGACGCTGGCGATGACCTGAGCTGTGCCGGGGTCCTGGAGGCTGCCGTAGCGCACCTCGGTGCGGCGGACGTCCAAGGTGGGAGCGAAGATGGCGGCGCGCCAGTCGCGCACCGTGCGGACACGGACGTCGTCGCCGACGGAGAACGAGCCGGAGACAGACGACTCGTCGGGGTCGTAGAGGAAGTAGACCCCGCCAGGCTCGACATTCGGATCACTGCTGACACGGAGCATCCAGGTGGTGCCGCCGCTCATGGTGCGCACGGGGGTCCAGCGCAGATTCTCCAACTCCGCACCCATCATGCTCTGGGCGGCTGCGGGAGAGGAGGCGGGAGCGACATCCGGAGCGGCGAGGGCGGCCGGAGCGGATATTCCGCCCACGACGATTGCAGCGGCCACTGCCGTCATGATGTATCGCTTGGAGATGGTCATTTCAGGCGCCTTTCGGTTGCGTTGGCAGGTAGGGGGCTCTGAATTCTTTGGAGCGCATGGCGGGTCCGTGACCAGCCGGAAAGCGAATTCAGGATTCGAGGGCGCAGGTCGAGTCAGGAGAGGAGTTTGCTGACCGATCCGACGAAGGCGGCGTCCCAGGGGCTGCCGGGGTCGCCGTGCATGACCTGAACGAAGCGCTGTCCGGACGGCAGCGTGAAGGCGACGTCGCGCCAGTCCTGGGCGCTCGTCGCGCCGCTCGTCATCGGCATGACGCGGCCGGTGAGGACGTCGAGGACGAAGAACTCTCCGTCTGCGCACCCCTGCGGTTCGCCGGGAAGCGTGTAGAAGGCGAAGGCATTGGTCTGGGGCGCGTCGGTCCGGTAGACGGCGCGGACACCGGTCAGAGCGTAGTGATCGGCGGTGGTGGTGCTCTGCTGTGGCTGGACGACGCACGAGCGCTTGCTGGTCGGTACCGCCTGCGCGGTTTGGAGACCGAGGACGCCGGTGGCCGCAGCGGCGGCGGCGAGAATGGTCATGGCCTTGTACGTGGTACGCACGGACACCTCATTCTGTGGGCTGCGGAGATCTTCCGCGGCCCCCACAATCCCCCGGCACCGTCGCTCCAGCGCAATCCAGCGGCTCGGATGCAGCCAATCTCCGCCGCGACGCCCGGGCCGGGGAGCCCGGCCCGCGCTCTCCGCAGGGCTGCGGCTCGCACCTCCCCCGCCAAAGCCAACAGCCTCCCCGGTGCGGCGGCCCCGGCGTCCGCACGGCAGGCGCTTTCCGCTCGGCGAGACCGCCGGGTGCCCCTGTCCCGCGTGCGCGCCAAAACTCGATCCCACGCGCACAGGCACCCTTCGTACTGGTCGTCGGCTCCCGAACGAGGCTGACATCACATCAGAAGACTTACGCGAAAGGGGCAAAACCATCACATGATTTGGCGCAATTCAATTGCGCACAATGGAGTTACGGGGTGTCCGACACCCAGGACAACAGCGATGGTGTATGCGGCCGCCTCCGTACGGCACTGCCCGGAAGCGTCCAGCCCGTTGCGGTTCGCCCACATGCCGGATTCCACCAAGGCCACTCGTGTTGCGGCGCATGCGTACGACGACGTCCGCCAGGTCGGCATGACCTATGACGGCGGCCAGTTGAGCCTGTTGACGTGCATGGCGAACACGCACGACCCGACGGTGCCGGACGGTTCGACGACGAATCCGCCACGGCCGGACGAGGGGCCCAAGGACTGATGATCGCGCCCGTCCTCATCATCGCCGCCGATGACGATCGGCCGGCGGGCCGGGTCGTGGTCGAGCTGGTGGAGCTCGGAGTCGAGGTGTTCCGCATGGACACCGTCGGCTTCCCGCAGCGGCTCACCCTGGCCGGCAGGATCAACCGGGGACGCGGCTGGACGGGCGAACTCTCCACCGAGCACCGGACGGTGGAGCTGTCCCGGGTCGGCGCGGTCCACCACCGCGCTCCCGGGGCCTTCCGCTTCCTCAGCACATGTCGATCACGCCCCTTGTCGTGGTGTAGCCGATCAAGGCGTGGGAGTGCGCGGGCACATGCCCGGGGCGTGCTCGCTCGGCTTTCACCGCGAACGTCATGCGCCAGCCGTCCCGTCCGGAGAAGGCAGGCTGCGACGACCGCCGCACCGGATAGACACCCGTCCGGCTCAGGCAGGGTCAAACTGCGCCGACTACCCCGTCCACGGATGCAGTCCATGCATTCCAGTCGAATCATCGGCACGCGTATCACCACCGCCGGGCCGAGCAAACCGAAACTTTTCCCGGGCGAACTCCCGGCTGGGCTTGTTCTTTCAGTCCTGGGCCCTCGACCGACGAAGAGGAAGAAGATCTTCCGCTGTTGAACGGTGTACGTCCAGGTCAGGTTGTCTCTTTCACACGGGATCGCAGTCAACACACCTCCTCTACTGCACGCACCGCTGCCACCATGTGGCGGCAACGGGCGCCCCGCTGTTCCCGTTGCCAACACAAACGTTCCCGCTGTGGTCCTCACACCGCAGCGGCCGGGTGAGAGGACCTTCGGTGAAACACCCCACTCGTCGTAAAGCACTGTTCACAGGCACGATGGCGGTCGCCGGTGCCGCCCTTGCGAGTCGGACGGACATAGCAACGGCAAACCCTGAACGGCATGGCACGGGCAGGGCGCCTGATGCGGGGCCGGCCGGTGCAGCCAAGGGCAGCACCATGGATGAGCCGGAAGCGTTCGACGAAATCTATCTGGGCCGACACATCCAAGGCAGGCCCGCCCGTGACGAGCACGCCTCACACCACGGCAACCACCGCGGCAGCCGAAGCAGTCGCCCGGGCAACGGTGAGTCCCCTCTCATGGAGTTCGTGGTGCGCATCGACGACAAGGACCTTCACGTCATGCAGAGCATGGACGGAACCTGGCTCAGTGTCGTCAATCACTACCAAAAACAGCGCACTCCTCTAGAGGTCGCCCGCGCGGCCGTACGAGACCTGGACGGCGCCTCACTCGTACCCCTCATGGTCTGACAGGCCCCCGCAAACCCACCACCACACGCTGAAGGAACACCACCATGGGAGAACGCAGGAACCAGGCCGACCTGTCGGTCACCGAGAGGCGCAACTTCGTCAACGCCATCCTCGAGCTCAAGCGGCAGGGGCGGTACGACGAGTTCGTGACGACACACAATGCATTCATCATGAGTGACACGGACGACGGGGAACGAACCGGCCACCGGTCTCCCTCGTTCCTGCCCTGGCACCGCCGCTTCCTGCTGCAGTTCGAACAGGCGTTGCAGAGCATCACTCCCTCGGTCAACCTGCCCTACTGGGACTGGACCCAGGACCGATCGCCCAACAGCTCACTGTGGTCGGACAATTTCCTCGGCGGCAACGGCCGCAGCGGTGACGACCAGGTGACCTCCGGACCATTCGCCTTCACGCAAGGCGGCTGGCCGGTGAACGTGCGTGTCGACGGTCGGACCTTCTTACGACGCGGCCTCGGCGCCAACGTTCGTGCGCTGCCCACCCGCCAGGAGGTGGACACCGTCCTGGCCATGTCGACCTATGACGCCCCTCCGTGGAACAGCGAGTCTGAAAGCTTCCGCAACTATCTCGAGGGTTGGCAGGGCCCCAACCTCCACAACCGGGTTCACGTCTGGGTCGGCGGCCAGATGCTCAGCGGCGCCTCACCGAATGACCCCGTCTTCTGGCTCCACCACTGCTTCATTGACAAACTCTGGGCAGACTGGCAGGCCGAGCACCCCTCTTCCGGCTACGTCCCCGTCACCGCGCCTGAGGGTGTCATAGGCCTGCGTGACACGATGAAGCCGTGGAACGACGTGACGCCCCAGGACATGCTCGACCACACGAAGTTCTACACCTACCGCTGACTGCCAAGGGGTGGGCCATCGTGCGACTCCCCCCTTCTTGCTGAGTTCAGCAAGCTCCCTGCGACTCCCGAAGGGTGGCAACCGACCGAGGCGCCCCGCAGCAGCGGCGACTGACCAGGCGGTCGTTCCCTTCAGCACTCCCAGCGGCATCGCCTATGCCGGAGCCAGGGCTGCCGCGCGCAGGGGTTCGACCACCCGTGAGCAGTAGGCACCGATGGCCGGCAGGATCCAGCCGCTCGGGCTGCCCAGCCGAAGGGCGGCTCAGGTTTCACGGACGAAAGTCGCACAGTCCGGACAGTCGTCGAGATATCGATGCCGGCACTCAACGGTGTGTTGCAGGAAGGTAATTGCCTGCTGTTTCTGAACGACGTCACTTTCGAGTGCCGCGATCTTCGCCCTCACGACCGCCTGTGCCGCCGACTTCGTCGGCGACATGGCGGCGGTGATCTCGGACAACGAGAGCCCGACTCGCCGCAGCTTCAGCACGGTACGGGCCTGCTCCAGAGCATTGTCGTCGTAGACGCGGTAGCCGTTCCCATCGCGACGAACGGTGAGTGCCCCAACATCTTCCCAGTGCCGCAGCACGTGAGCTTCGATTCCGAGTTCTGCGGCTACTTCCCCGATCGTCTTCACCACACGCCCTTGCCTTCATGTCGACCTGAACCCTTAGCGTCTCGATCATGCCTGATACCACTCGCTCCGCGGACGCCCGTCACCGTTCATCGATCCTGGTCACCGGCGCGGCCGGCAACCTCGGCCGTGAGGTCGTCACCCGTCTCCGAGCACACGGCGCGCGTGTGCGAAGCCTCGTGCGCCATCAGACAGGTCCGCGCCCCGGAGCCGAGTCGGTGGCCGGCGACCTCACGGACCCCACTGTTGTCCGCGAGGCCCTCGTGGGCATCGACGCTGTCTTTCTCATCTGGCCACTGCTCGACTCCGCCCCTGCCCACACCGTGGTTGCGGAACTCGTCGCTGCGGCGCCCCGTGTCGTCTACCTGTCCACGGCCGCCATGGACGACGAAGCCGCCCGCCAGAGTGATCCCATCGTTCAGGTGCACGCGGACATGGAAGCCCTGCTCCACGATGCCGGTCTGCGGCCCCTGGTGCTGCGTAGCGACACACTGGCTTCCAACTCCCGTGGCTGGGCAGCACAGTTGCGGGCGGGCGACGTGGTGTCAGGCCCGGACGTGGCGCGCACAGCCGTCGTCGACGAGCGCGACGTCGCCGAGGCGGCCGTAGCTGTGCTGCTCGCCCATCCCGACCAACTGGACAAGAACTTGTACGTGTTGACGGGTCCCGAGGTGCTCAGTCGCGCCGACCAGGTCGCTCACCTCGGTGCTGCTCTCCGACGCCGTCTGCGCTTCCAGGCGCTTCCCGCTGACCTCGCGCGATCACGAATGCTCGCAGACGGTCGTCCCGAGCCGCTGGTGGAAGCACTGATCGCTGCCTCGGTGTGGCGGCCGCAGTCACACTGCACCACCGATCACGTTGAGCGCCTTACGGGCCGACCGGCCGGCACCTTCGCGAGGTGGGCCATCGACCACGCGGCCGAGTTCAGCTGACGAAAACTGCGGCACGCTCCGCCCGACAATTACGGAGGTGCTCGATGACCTGCATGGGCGTCGGATGACGTTGACCGACGACAACCGCTACGACGTCACCCAGCTGCTGCCGCGGCCCGGCAAGTCCCCTCTGTTGCCGGTGCGGTCGGCCGGCCCGGGCATCGGCCGGATGCTTGCTCGCGGACCGCGGCTACGACCACGACAAGTACCGGCGCCTGCTGTGGGCTCGGGGCATTCGTCCGGTCATCGCTCATCGTCGAGCGGGACCAGCAACACGGCTCTGGTCCGGGCATCTTCCGCTGGGTGGCAGAGAGAACGATCGCCTGGCTGCGCGGCCTCCGTCGCCTGCGGATCCGCTGGGAGCAACGCGACGACTTGCACGAGGCATTTCCTTGGCCTCGCCGCGTGTCCGACCACTCACCGGCACCTTCGACGCCTTCGTCAGGGCCTCTGGCGCGGCTTTGCGTTCCGATGCTGGTGGCCCGCCTGCTCCAAGGCGGCCTCGTAGGCGTGCAGGGCGGTGATGACCGTGGCGCGTTCCGCCGGGTCGAGACGGCGCATGACGCATTCCCAGGCAGAGGCGCTGCCGGAAAGCCATTCGCCGATCGGTGCGGTGTAGGCGGGGGCGATGGCGATGATGCGGCGGCGACGGTCGGCGGGATCGGCAGTGCGCTGCAGGACGCCCGGCCGTGACAGCTCGCTGACCATGAGGCTGACGGTCGTCGGGGCCACCTCCAGCCGGGCGGCCAGCTCGTTGACGCTCGTGGGACCGTCGTACTCCAGGTGGGCCAGGAGCGCGAGATGTCGCGGTGCCAGGTCCAGGCCCTGGAGCGCCGGAGGGATGGGCAGGCGCTTGGCGCGGCCGACGAGCCGTGGCATGAGCAACAGCAGGGTGCGGACGGCCTCGTCGACGGCTGGACCGTCCGATTCCGTGGACATCGGCGACCCCTTCCAGTTATCTTTAAGCTCAAAGCCTTTGGGTTCAAAGGGAATGAGGTCCACTATGCCGCATCTGACCGTCCACCTTCCAGAGAACAGGCTGACCGGTAAGGAACCCATGCTCGTCGCCGCCCTGACCGGCGCGATCGTCGACGTCTACGGCGAATGGGCCCGCGACCTCGTGAGCGTCCGCCTGGCCGGAGTCCCCGCAGGCCGTTTCACGCAGGGCGGTAAGGCCGTGGACACAAACGCCTCGGTGGTCTTGGGCGTCCGCGCCGGCGTCTTCGACCGCCCCGACGCCGCCCAGATCACCGCGCACCTCGGCACCGCGCTCACCGACGCGATCACGCGCGTCCTCGGCGATGACCTCCGCACGGGCACCATGGTCGAACTCGTGGCGTCCCCGCCAGAACGAACCTTCGTCGGCGGCGCCCGCACCGTGTGACCCCCGTCTGGGCTACCACACGACCTGCCCGACAACCCCACTCCGAACGCACCGATCCAACCGACGGCACGAGTTGGTCCGGCAACGGCTGACCCGGCAGGTCCACGATGGGCCCGGAACAGCTCGCTGGGTGATCGCCGGGCCTGAGCCGGCTGGTCACCGCAGTCGGCCCGGCTGGCCGGGTACGCGCTCAGCCATTGCCTGAGGTCGTCTACTTCGTGTAGCTGTCTCATGAGCACTGACCGCCGCTTTGTTTCCCGCCGTCGGGCTCATGGCGTCCGCCTGGTTGTTCACCATCCCGTGGGATGTGCTGCCCGAGCCACCGCCCCGGCGGTCCGGGCTGCATCTCCGCTTGTGTCTGCGGCGCCCGACGACACAGGTCTGCTGTCGCTGGTCGGGTCGGAGAACCGCCTGAACCACTCACACGAGCGGGTTGTCGCGACGACGTTCAACGCGGCCTGGAACGACGCCGGCCTGGACCGCATCCTCGGTGAGCTTGTGGACCTGCACCAGGAGCTCGGCTCGTACCGTCGCGGGCCCAGGCCCGGCCCAGGCCCGGCCCAGGCTCTGGCCGGGGTGTCAGGCTACGGCGGGGCTTCTGGGCTGGTGCTGCTCGGGGCTGGAGGTGTGTCATGCCCGCCAGCGTGTGGAACAGGGCCACCTCGTTCGGGCCGGTGTGTTGACTGAACCAGGGCCGTGTACCAACTGGCCGGGGTGGGATTCTGTTGGCTCGCGGTTGTGCTCGCACCTAGTGGTCAGGCAAGCGGCGATGGCGATCGGAACACGCCAGTGCTCGGCGGGTCGGCGTTTCCCTCGCTTTCCGGTGCTGTCTGGGCTTTAGGCTCGGCTCGTGGGGCAACCGGAGCAGCGCGCCGAGGGCGCGGGACCGTTCACCACCAGGCTCACTTGGCACGTTCCGGGCGGCGGCACCGCGGTGTGGGAGTCACGGAGCGCGCGTCGGCGCGGAGTGCTCGCCGTCCGTCCGCCCGGTGCGGCGGACAGTCGGCCCACGCGTGCGGACGCTGTTGCCATCGGCCGGCTGCGCAGACTCAACGTCATCGCGGCGGTCGCCTTCGTCATCGGCGGTGCGCTCTTCGCTGCCGGCGCAGCCGTTGCCCAATTCGGTTCCGGTGACGCCACTGAGTGCGCCTCGATCTACTTCGTGGGCGGCTTGTTCTTCAACACCGGCGGCTACGTCTCGCTGCTTCAGGTGATCAACGCGCCCCGCCACGTCGCCGACGGCGAGGGCCGGCTGGTCACCCGCCGCTGGCGGTGGTGGAGCTACGAGCCGATGCGGGTGGACTGGCTGAGCACATTCGTTCTCTTCGCGGGCACGCTCGTCTTCGCCGTCTCCCTGCTGGACTCATTCGTGAGGGGCCTGAGCGTCCAGCAGGTCAACCGGTTGATCTGGGCGCCCGACGTGTTCGGCTGCGTGCTCTTCCTGGTCTCCGGGCACCTGGGCTTCGCCGAGATCTGCCATGGCCGCCCCTGCGTCCGCCCACACAGCCTCGGCTGGTGGATCGTCGCCGTGAACCAGCTCGGGTCCGTCCTGTTCATGGTCTCAGCGCTCGCCGCCTTCACCCGCCCCGCCACCGGGAGCCTGGTCAGCGCGGGCATCGCCAACTGGGGCACCCTCATCGGGGCGCTGTGCTTCTCATTTGCCGGGCTCCTCCAGCTCTACGAACACCCCTAGGCGCGCGCTGCGAGATCGCGAAGAAGCCGACCCAAGAAGGCCAGTCGAGAGATCTTCATCCTGACTCCTGTGTGAGCGCGAGTCTTCGTCCATGTCGATCAAGCCCCGCGCCGATCAGGCTGCTGCCGAACTCGAGGGACGCGTCCCCTGTATGACCCGAGGCTCGGCTCCGCAGGTGTCCGGCGTTACCGGGACTGCGCTGGTGCGGACGTGTCGTCCGTGCGGCTGCGGCCCCGAACAGCGAGGCCGCCGTTGACCAAGACGCCGCCTGGCTGTATGTCCGCACGGAGTGGGCCGCGCGTCAGGAACGCTGATCATGCGGGGAAGCACGGGAGCCGTGTCTTATCGACGCCTCACGTTTCTGGCTCGCCTTCCGGAGCCAGAAGCGGAACCCGTGAACAAAGCCAGCGTGTGATGGTGCCGTACCTGGCCTTGACGCTCTGACTCTCGCGCAGAGCACACCCGCCCTGCCTGCAAACCGCGTTGCACGGCTCAGCAGCCGGTACCGGATGACGGATACGGGTAGTTGGCATTCCCTCCGGAAGCGTTCTCGTTCTTGATGCCCACGGGCAGATTCATGGCCCGGTGCGCCGGAATCCCGGCCCAGACCCCGGCGAAGTTCCTGTTGTAGAAGATATAGAACGTGTAGTTGGTGTCGTTGACCACAGAGGCTACGTTGTTCTTGATGCTCTGCCCGAACCCCGCTGTTCCCGTCACGCTGCTCGCGCCGAATCGGCAATTCGCGTAGTCACTGATGTTGTGCCTCTGCTCGTACATCCCCCCCTTGAAATTGGAGCTGTAGTACAAACAGACCTCGCCCGAGGAGCAGGTCGACGGAGGAGGACTTGGGGGCGGCAGCGAGATACCGCTTCCCACAGGGTCAACCGGAATCATCGCGGATGCCGGCGTAGTGGCCAGGACAAGGCCGGTGATCGCTGTGGCGGCCGTGAAAGCAGTGGCCGCGATTCGCCTCCTCAACACAGTGCTTTCCCTTCTTTGAGTACTCTGCGACTAGTACACCCTTGATGAGCGCCGCCTGAGCCGTCGGCTCCGCGCTTCGCTTCCTCCTCCAGCGCTGCGACGCGTTCTGCGGAGGCGTACATGAGAGGGCGCGTGACCCCTGAACGTGACTCTTCCAGAATGTGACACGCGCTACATGGCGCTATGGGGGCACGGATACGCTCGCCTGCGGCGGCGATTCTCATCGCCTTCATCGACGGGCACCCGCGCGTGGGTATCTCCTTCGCACCGGTCACGTCGCGGCCTCCCTGCCCTACTCGACCGGGGCGGGCCGACCTCGCCGACGCAGCCCTCCCAGCCGGATTCCCGCCACCGTGCTCGCCCGGCAGATCACTCAGACCCCCGCTCGTTCTCCTCCAGACCGGTCCGGCGTTGGCCGACGAGGAGTTCGCCGCCGCGTCGGAGCCTTTCGTCCTGCCAATCGCTTCGAGGGACTCCCTCCGAGTTGGGCCAAGAAGGCTCAGGATGGTCACCCAAATGCAGCGGAGCCGGCGCGGTGACGAGCACAGCGGTCATTTTGCGCTTCATTCCGCTCCTCCACGTATTCGTGACGCTATGTCAGGCCGAGCTCCTCGGTTGACTGCGGCGCCTTGGCGGATGACATCCATCCTTGGTGCACGGTCACCGAAACGGGTGCCGCACGGTGACGGAATGGGCGAAACTTGCCTTCATGGCACGCGCATCGGCGGATTCCGTACTGAACCTCGTAGACCAGCGGCTGGTGGCCGCGCTGCAGTGCGACGGCCGCCTCACCGCGGAGCGGGCGGCCCAGGTGCTGGGACTCAGCCCCGTCACCGTGCGCCGCCGGCTGCACGCGCTCGGGGCCGACGGCACCGTGCGCGTGGTGGTCTCCCCCGTCGCGCGACCGCGCAACGGCGGCTCTGCCGGAGCCCTGTTCCTGCGTATCCGGGTACTTCGCGGCAAGCTCGACACGATCGTGGCCGCGCTCGCGGCGCGCGAGGACATCCCGTTCATCGACGTCACCACCTCGGGTGATGAGATATTCGCGGTCGCCCGCACCGAGCCAGGCTCGCGCGACCCGCTGGTCTTCCGTCGACTGCCCTCCACTCAGGCGGTCACGTCCCTGGAGAGCGCCACCATCCTGCATGTCTTCCGGCTCACCTCCGAGTGGCGGCATCAGGTGCTGACCGCGCCCGAACGCGCGGCCCTGACCCCCGCCATGCCGATCCCCCGTGCGGAGGCTTCCGATTCCCCAGGCCCGTACGGCATCGACGCCGATGCCCTGGAACAGTCCCTTCTCGACGCCCTCACCCCCGACGCGCGGCTGACCGCCGCGGCCCTGGCCGCCCGCACCGGACACCCCGAGACTACGGTGCGCCGGCGCCTCGCCCAGCTGACCGCTCAAGGCCGCCTGATCACCCAGGTCCTCGTCGATCCCCGCCGGCTCGGGCTGCCCATCGAGGCCAAACTCCTGCTGCACGTGCCACCCGACCACCTGGCCGCCACCGGGCAGGCGCTGGCCGACCACCCCGCCGTGCACGGCGCGTTCGCCACGTCGGGCCCCTCGAACCTGCACGCGGCCGCGTACTTCCCAGACCTCACCGCCCTCTACTACTTCCTCTCCCGTGACCTGTCAGGCCTTGGCATCAGCCACATCGAGACAGCCATCGTCAGCCGCGCCATCAAACGCACTCCCGCACCGAACCCCGCCCGCCCCGCCGCCACAGTCACCCTGCCCCGCCCGGTACGTGCGGGGCAGGACGAAAGATGAGAGCGTCGGCACCGTCCTGCTCAACCGGATTCCAGGCGCGGCGCAGGTCGAACAGACGTCAGACGCCGTCGAGTTCCAGGGAATCGATCAGGATACGGTCGTAAAGGGCGAGGACCAGCTCACCGGCCGTGCCCCAAGCGGAGGCCACGGCCGTGTCTGGCCCTTGGCCGGCAGCGGTGACGGGCATCGTGCCGGGCGTGGGGAGACGAGTGGTCCGTGCGCAGTCCGCGGAGAGCGAGAGGCGCCAGGACCGTCCCCCGGTATCTGGAAGCCGACGGCAGCGGGCTTGTACGGCCAGGCACTCCTCGTTGCACAGCAGGCGGACAGGAACTCGTCGACACCATCGAGGTGCCGCCTCGTCCGGCAGCGGCGCGGGGCACCCAAAGTGAACCGAGCGACGTACATGTGCACCGCGATCCCCGGGAACTGGTGCCGGGCGACAGCACCGGACGTCTGCGACGACTGCGACGCAGCCCACCACGTCCACCGCGATGCGAGCCGGCCTCCCGCAGTGCGCCCCGTACCCGCTGCATCGATGCGGCCAGCCGTTCCACCCTCCGATGCGGACTTGGCCGCAAGGGCAGGCCCTGCGGCGACCGTAGCGCCCCGGAGCGGCGCCCCTCACCCAGATGCTGCACCAGGTCAAGGTATCCACGGTGCTACAGGTCCGGCGCCAACACCCCCCTTCGCCAGTGCCCCTCAGCACCAAACCGGCACCACGGCCTCAGCAAACGACCACCCACCGCCAGCAGGAGACCCCTCCCCCACTGACACCAAAACACCCACCACTGAAACCAACCGTCAAACATCCCCTACCAGAGCGGGAGCTTGTCGGCAGACCTGCAGGCCGTGGCAGCCGCCGCACGGGTGAAGCCACGACATCCGTGGTGAGGCATGCTGGAACTGGGCACACTGTCCCAGCGGCTCGGCGCCCCGCGAACCACCCGAGTCGTCCCGCGTCGGTCGCATGGAGGGACCGCGGCTTCGTGAGCACGGCCTCCTGCGAAAACGTCGGAATCCGCGTGCGATGAGCACCGCTTGTGCTGGCGAATCGCCAGCACAACGCCCCGCTAGGAATCCTCGACGGTCACTGCGAATACCGGCTGACCCACCCGTGGACGATCCGGTCGTCGGCGTAGTTCCGAGCGCTACTGATGGGCACTTCGACACCGTTGACGAACGTGAACGGTGTCGTGCCGCCGTGTTCCCTGTCTGCCGACGGTTCGTGGGTGACCACGAAGACGTGCTCCCCTGCAGCGGCCTTGCCGTTCCTGCCGTTGGGCAGGTCGATCGAGCGGGCAATCTGCCTCACCTGGGTTCTTGGGGATCCAGATGGTTCTCCAGGAACGAGATTTCCGCCGCGACGGCCTGTTCGTGCGACTCGAGGAACGGGGCGTAATGGCGGCCCGGCAGGTGAACCACCTTGGACGCCGGCGCGTTACGGGCCGCCCGGACGGCGGGGCCGGGGAGCGCACTCTGGTCCTGATCGCAGACGACCACCAGCAGCGGGCACCGTATCCGGGAGGCATGGCGGCCGGGCCGGTACGTGCCGATCTGCAGGGCGATCCGTGCGGCAACCGTCTGCTCCCAGTTGGTGTAGCGACGGTCGGGATCCAGGGCGCGGTCTCCGTCCATGGCGTCGGGCGTGGTGAGCGAGGCGACCGCGCCGCGCACTCCGGCGGTCGGGACCAGCAGCGGCGGCCGTCCGACAAGGCCCCCGAGCGCGTCCGCGATGCCCCGCCCGAACAGGCGTAGCGTCGCGAGAGGTGTCATGGACCGCAGCGCGTGGGGAGTGACCGCGCGGGCGTCGACCAGCGGGGTCTGTGCGATCGCGCAGGCCAGTCGCGGGTGGTCGGCGGCGACACGGAAGACATGGCCGCCCGCGAGCGAGAAGCCCCAGATGGAGATCCTGTCCGGGGCGACGTCGGGCAGACCAGCCGCGCACTCGATCGCGGCGTGCCAGTCGGCGACCTGCTCATCGAAGCGGACGATCTGACGCGGTGCGCCCCCGCTCTCACCGAAGCGTCGGTGGTCGAAGGCCAGCACAGCGAAACCGGCGTCGTTGAACCGTGCGGCGAACAGGTCTGAGGCCGGTTCCTTCGTCACCGAGGTTCCGCCTGCCATGACCACGCAGCCGCCGTTGGACCCCGGATAGTGCCAGGCGGCACACGAAGTGTCACCGCTGGCGAAGCGTACTTTCTCCCGTTGTTTGAACGCGGGCATATGGACCTCCATGGTGAATCCGCCGCTCTCGGGGGGATGCCATCCATGCTTGGGGCCAGGCCCCGGAGATGGGCTCCGCACGGCGACGGAATGGGCGAAACTCGCCTTCACTGCACGTGCATTGGCGGATTCGTACTGAGCCTCATGGATCAGCGGCCGGTGGCCGCGCTGCAGTGGAAACGACCGCCTCACCGCGGAGCCGGCAGCCCACGTGCTGGGACTCAGCCCCACCACCGTGGGCATGGTGGTCTCACCGGTCGCGCGTCCGCGAAACGGCGGCTCGGCCGGAGCCCTGTTCCTGCGTACCCGGATCCTGCGGGGAAAGCTCGACACCTCGGTCGCGGCGGCGAGCGGTGGGAGCCGGGGCGAACCACAGGCTCGTCTTCGTCGACCGTTTGCTTACCGCGCTGGTGAATTTGCGCCACGGCACCACGCATGACGTGCTGGCCTGCTGGTTCGGGGTGGCCCGCTCCACCATCACCCGCGCCATCGGTGAAGTGCGGCCGCTGCCGGCGCAACGCGGCTGCACAGTCGCGCCAGGCATCCGGCTGTGCCGCCTCGCCGAGGTCATCGAGCACCTGGGCGCCGACGGTCAGATCGGGATCGTCGACGGCACGGAGATCCGTGTGCGGCGCCCTGCGGCAGATCGGAAGGACCGGGACGAGTTCGTCTCAGGCAAGACCGAGCAGCACGACATGAAGTCCATGGTCTTCACGGACGCCGAGGGCACGTGTTGTACTGCGGCCCCGTCCGGCAGGGCTGTTGCACCGACATCACCCAGGCCCGTCAGCTCGGCCTGGTCAAGCTGCTGGCCGACGGTCCGGGCCGCACGCTCGATCGACACCGGATGAATGCGGTAACAAAGTCCCAGACCCCTGAACCACACTTCCAGTCGATGCCCAGTTCAGACTGGGTGCTTCGCAAGGTCCCCGACAGAGCCCGTAATTCCTCACAAGCAGCGCCAGCGTCCCCGCCCAAGCGTTCGACAGATGCGGCCAATAAGGTGCTGGGCCCCGGCTCTTCGCCTCAAGGCGCCTTCACTGCCCGGCAGCCACGGTCTCCATACCGCTGCGCAGGGTGCGCTCTTCCACGTCGGCCAGCCAAAAGAAGACTGGGGGCAGGCTGAGTTCGATCACTGCCAGCACAATCTGGAACCATTGCGGCCAGCCGTGCACGGCGAGCGAGAGTAGCCGGCCCATGCCGCCCAGCAGGAAAACGCCGGCCAACCACCGCACCGCCCGAGCCGGGATCGGCCGCTGCCGCGCGGCCCACAGCCACGCCAGCCCATAGCCGACGAAGCTGGCCCCCATGAACCGGCCCCAGCTGTCGACCGTCGCGCCGGCATTACCGGCTCCAGGGATCGCCGCATTGCCGAGGAGCACGTGGAACAGACCGATCACCACGCTGGACCAGCCCATCAACTGTGTGAGTGTGCGCAGAGTCCTTGCCATGATCCCTCCGAGCCGTACCGGTGGAGCTTAGTTGACATGCGTCCACTAGACTGGATGCGCTAGTAGACGCATGTCAAGTAATCTGCGTTCGTGCCTCCGCGTCAACGACTCAGTCCCGCCGACCGCCGCGCCCAGCTCCTCACCGTCGGAGCGCGGCTCTTCGCCGCACGCCCGTACGACGACGTCCTGATGGAGGAGGTCGCCGAAGAGGCCTGCGTCTCCCGAGCCCTGCTCTACCGTCACTTCCCCAGCAAGCACGCTCTCTTCGCGGCCGTCTACCAGCAGGCTGCGGACCAGCTGCTCGCCGAGACCCGGTTTGACCCCGCCGACTCCTTGATGGAGCAGCTCATCCAGGGCATGGAGGTCCATATCGACTACTTCGCGGCGAACCGCAACGCCGTGCTGGCCGCCAACCGGGTTCTCGCGGGCGATCCCGTGATCCAGACGATCATTTCGAACGAGCTGGACGCACTCCGTACGCGACTGCTCGCCGTACTCCCACTCGCGGACGAGAGCGCCCGTGAGGCCGTGTCCGGCGTGCTGAAAAGCTGGCTGGTCTTCGTCCAGATCCTCTGTGTCGACTGGCTCACCCACGAGACCTGCACCCGCGCCCAGTTGCGGGACGTCTGCATCGGCGCGGTTCTCGGCGCCCTCCGGCCGCTGCTCGCCGAGGACCCCGCCCCCGGGTGGCCGCCACAGCGGCCCGACACGGGCGGGTAGGGGCCGCCGTACGACGAGGGCGAGGTCTGCGCCGGCATCGAGGAGGGCGCCGCGTACGTCATCTCCACCGGCGTCGACCACTGTGTCTACGACGGTGCCCGCCGCGAGCGATACGAGAAGGGCCTACCCCTCGGGAAGGCCCTGGAGGGCGGTGTCCTGGTGGCCCTCACGCCGGTCAGCGTTCACCACCACGTACTACATGGACCGGCCCGAGAACAGCTCCGGCACTCCCTCTCCCGTATGGGAGTTGGCACCCAATTCGTGCCTCGTAGCCCCCCTCGACGCAAACGTGCACGTCGGTGAACCCGTTGAGATGTGGGGGTGGGCCTGGGCCTGCGAACCGTGGAGGTCACCACCGACGGCGGCCGAACCTGGAGGCCCGCCCGGGTCGCCGGGCGTGTGCGGCACGGATGGCAGCGGTTCAGCCTGCCGTGCGACGACGGCCTCGGGAGCGACACAGCCCGCCACACCATGCCGCAACCCAATCAACCAGCGCGTCGTCTTCGTCGACCAGCCAGCACCAGCACCAGCACCAGCACCGGCCAGAGCGGCGCGCACGCCTTTGGGGCCGCAGTTGCAGCAGTCGGCTGCACATGAGGTCCCGGCATGGCGCCCCGGACTCTTGTCCGAGCGAGGCCGTTTCCCCGTCCGAGCGGGGCAGTTCAGTCCTCCGCTGGTCCCTCACGGAGGGCGAGAACCGCCAGGCGCACCCGGTTCGGGCTGTCGGTCTTGGTCATCAAGTGAGAGATGTGCGTCGTGACGGTGCTGACCCCGATATGCATCCGCTGGGTTCTTGGCGTTGTCGGTCATGACCCGTTCGGTGCGGGTGATGCCGTGGGCGTGGAAGAACGCGGCTGCGCGGGTGAGGAAGCCCGCGCAGGTGGCGCCCTTTTCGTCGGGGAGGATCTCGGCGTGGGCGAGGCGGGAGTGGTCGTCGACGGCGGCGTGGACGTAGTCGTAGCCCAGACCCCGCAGGGATGCGGGTCGCTCGCCCCGGCCGTGGGCGCGGTGGCCGCCGCCGGCGGGGATCTTTCCGAGCTTCTTGACGTCGATGTGGATCATGTCGCCGGGCCGGGGGTGTTCGTAGCGCCGGCCGCCGGCCCTGGTGGCTCGGATGACCTGGCCGGTCAGCGGGTCGCAGGCGGCGAGCGGTGGCTTCTGATGGCGTTGGAGGATCCTGCTGACGGTCCGGGCGGGGACGCCGGTGTGCTCGGCCAGGGCGTCCGGTCCGCGTCGCAGGGTGCGGCGGGCCTTGAGCACGCGGCGTTCGACGGCCGCGGGTGTGCGGGTGGGACGGCGGTGCGGACTGCTGGTGCGCTCCCGCAGCCCGCTCCAGCCCTCGGCGCGGTAGCGGTTCACCCAGCGGTGGGCGCACTGGCGGGAGACGCCGAGTTCCTTCGCGACGTGAGCGACCGGTCGCCCGTCGAGGACGACACGGCGCACCAGCAGGCATCTGCCGTGATAGGTCAGCCGGGCGTTAGCGTGGGCCACCAGGACCTCCGGGGTGAGTGAAGACGGCTATCTCCACTACGCCCGGAGGTCCCTCCTTGATCAACTACCAACGGCTACGCGTCAGGAAGTCCTGGACCGCTTCCCCGACCGGGTGTTCGCTTTCGACGAGTTCGGCCCGCTCGGAATCCGACCCGCCGCCGGCTCAGGCTGGGCCGAACGGAAACGTCCCGACCGGCTGCCCGCCACCTACCACCGCACCCACGGCGTACGGTACTTCCACGGCTGCTACTCGGTCGGCGACGACACCCTGTGGGGCGTCAACCGACGCCGCAAGGGCGCCGGGAACACACTGGCCGCGTTGAAGTTGATCCGCGCCGCCCGGCCCGACGGCGCCCGGTATACGTGATCCTGGACAACCTGTCCGCCCACAAGGGCACCGACATCCGCCGCTGGGCCAAGAACCACAAGGTCGAACTGTGCTTCACCCCGACCTACGCCTCGCGGGCCAAACCGATCGAGGCCCACTTCGGACCACTGAGGCAGTTCACCATCGCCAACTCCAACCACCCCAACCACACCGTGCAGACCAAGGCTCTGCACGCCTACCTACGCTGGCGCAACGCCAACTCCCGCCACTGCGACGTCCTGGCCGCCGAGCGCAAGGAACGCGCCCGCATCCGCAGCGAGAAAGGCATCCGCTGGGGTGGCCGACCGATCTCAGCAGCCTGACCAGCCAACCTCGACCGAACCTCTCCTTTGCGGCGGAAGCGCCTGAGCCTATGCCCGGGGTGTGCCGTCCCAGCGCCATGTGGTGAGACGAGGGTGTCCGGGTAGTTCGGCGCGTCCGGTGGCCCACAAGAGGGTGGGCCAGGCATCCGTGGACAACGGTGCGTCCGGAAACAGCCGGGCGAGCACGCGAGAGCACAGATCGGCAGGCGGGCTCCATGCAAGATCGAGCCCTTGTGCCAGGTCGTGCGTGTGCACCAGGGTCTCCACGATCCCCATCGCGGCGAAGCCCTCGGGGTCCGAGACGCCGAAGACGTGGTGAGCGCGAGTCTGCGGAGGCGTCGTACGCACCATGGCGACCAGCAGCGCGCCGCTCGCTTCCAGGACCTGCAGCAGGCCGGCGGGACCCGCCTTGCGGTTCGCGTGAATGGCGTTCGCTGGGCCGCCGGGCCGCCGGCTCTCCCATACGAAGGGCACCTCGCCATCCAGGGGCGGTGTTTTGGGGCCCAGTTGCGCAGCGTAGGCGAAGAGGTCGTCGCTGAGGTGCTCCACGGTTTCCCAGCAGTCCCATTCCAGCGAACCGGCCTTGCCTTCCCAAGCAGCTGGGGGCGCCTCGCGAAGGACTGTCACAGCAAGCTGCACGGCAAGGTCAAGGTCATCCGCGGTGACGGGGGGCTGGGAGAGGCCAACATCGGCTGATCGGGACATGGCAGGACCCTACCGCGACCGGAAGGAGCCACCCCTCCCATTAACCACCGGCCCAGCAACCCGGCGAAGGTTCGCGGTCACAGCACTAGTAGGACTCCGTTAGGTCTGTCTTGATCTTGGTGTGGGTCTGCTGGGCAGGGGTTGGTGGCAGGTGGTGCAGGTGCCGGTCCAGCAGTTCA
>NZ_JBIWPP010000042.1:0-15104 GCF_044768335.1 Streptomyces sp. NPDC101151
CGGCGTGCGCAACGACCGCGCCCCGCTGGTTCTGCAGCAGCCGCTGCCACAGCCGCTCCGGCTCCGTCTCCGGGATCAGCACAGTGACCCGGGTGCCGGGCTCGGCGGCGGCCACCTCACGCACGTACGCGGCGATCGGGCGGCCCAGGCTGCGCCGCTCGCACGCCAGCCGCACCAGCTCCACCCCCGGGCCCCATTCCACCCACGCGCGTTCCAGGGCGTGCAGCTGAGCCCTGTCCTCGGGATCCGGGTAGCACACGGTCACCGCACGGACCTCGTCGCCCAGCGAGGCCGCCGCCGTGAGGGCCTCCGACGTCAGCCGGGAGAGCGAGGAGACGGGCACGATCACCAAGGAGCGCTCGCGGTGCGGGGCCTCCGGTATGCGACCGAGCCCGAGCCGCTCGCCGATCCGGCCGTAGGCGCGGTGCACGATCTCGAAGGCGACCACGAGCAGCGGCAGAGTGATCACGATCAGCCAGGCGCCCTCCTCGAACTTGCTCGCGGTGACGACCACGGTCGAGACACCGGTGAGGACCGCACCGAAGCCGTTCAGCAGCGCCTTCCCGCGCCAGCCCCGGCCCCGCTCCTGGCGCCAGTGCCGGACCATGCCCACCTGGGCGATCGTGAAGCCGACGAACACCCCGATCGCGAACAGCGGCACCAGGGTGTTGGCGTCCCCGCCCGAGAAGACCAGCAGCGCGGCCGAGACGACCGCCAGCGCGAGGACACCGTGGCGGTGCACCTGACGGTCGGCCTTCAGGGCGAACACGTGCGGCGCGTAGTTGTCGCGGGCGAGGAGCTTCAGCAGGACCGGAAGGCCGCCGAAGGAGGTGTTCGCGGACAGCGCCAGCAGGATCATCGTCGCGAACTGGATCACGTAGAAAGCCCAGTTGTGGCCCAGGGAGGCGTCCGCCAGTTGGGCCAGGACCGTGACGCCCTCGACCGGCTGCAGGTGGAAGCGGCCGATCAACACCGACAGGCCGATCAGCATCAGGCCGAGCACGGCACCGAGCGCGACCTCCGCGCGCTGTGCCCGCTTCACGCGCGGGAGCCGGAAGGAGGGGACGGCATTGGCGATGGCCTCCACGCCCGTCAGCGCGGCACAGCCGGAGGCAAAAGCTTTCAGCAGAAGCAGCGCCCCCACGGTGGAGGCGTTGTCCGTGACGACCGAGGCGTGCCCGGCCGCCGTCACCGTACTCACGGGGTGGGAACGGAACAGACCGACGGCGATGAGGACGAAGATGGAGCCGATGAAGACGGCCGTCGGCAGGATGAACGCTTTCGCCGACTCCACGATGCCGCGCAGGTTGACCCCCGTGATCAGCGCCAGCACCGCCAGGCACAGCCACAGCCGATCGCCGTACAGGGACGGGAAGGCGGAGGTCAGGGCCGCCACGCCCGCCGTCACCGCGACCGCGACGTTGAGGACGTAGTCCAGCACCAGCGAGGCGGCGGCCACCAGGCTCGCCCGCGCGCCCAGGTGCGTCTTCGCCACGGCATAGGAGCCGCCGCCGTCCGGGAAGGCCGCAATCACCTGCCGATACGACGCCACCAACACCGCCAGCAGCGCGGCGATGGCCAGGGTGACCGGCATCGTGAAGCCCAGTCCGTGCGCTCCCGCGGCGGCCAGGACGAGGACGATGGCCTCGGGGCCGTAGGCCACCGACGCCATCGCGTCCAGCGACAGCGCGGCGAGCCCGGTGACGGCGGTCAGACGGTGGCGTTCACCGGTATCAGGCGGCTCCTCGCCTGCGGGAACGGCATCCGGCTCGGTGGTCAGGACGGACATGGGTGCGTGCTCCTTCTTCCCTCAGTCGCGCACCAAGGTCGAAGCGCGCGGGTGCACCCAGGTTCTGACCGATTCCTGCCGCATCCGACCGTTCCTTGCGGCATCTTCGCGCCCAAACGGCAGACCTTGACGGGACCTTGACGGGCATCTCCGTCAGAGCCGTAGCAAGGTCAGCCGATCCGCTTCCCCAGGTCAGTACCGTCGACGCCATGGGACGCCCTGATGCATCAGGTGAGGCGGCGAACAACCTGGAATGGATGCAGGAGTTGTGGAGCGCCGTCCGCTGCGCCGGCGTGCTGCTCTCCCTGCTTCTCCTGGTCGACTGGGGCTCCGGTCGGATCGCCCTGTGGCGCACCGTACTGTGGTTCGCTCTCGCCGGGCTGCTCTTCGTCGTGCTGTATCCCGCCCGGGTGTCCGCCGGCGGGAACTGGCTGGCCTCGCGCCGGCTGGTGCGAGAGCAGCGGGTGCGGACGGACCTGCTGGTGTCGGTCCGTTGTCTGGACGGCATCTCGCCACGGCTCCTGCTGCGGGACGCCCTGGGGGGCCGCGTCGAGATCGACCCCGAGGTCCTGGTGCGCAACCCGCAGCTGTGGTTGCGCCTGGACGAGGGCGCGGGGAAGGCGGCGGCCGACGGCCTGCTGCTGTGCGGCCAGGCCGCGCTGCGCCGTCTCTCGGCCCGCATGGACCGCGAGACGGCGCGGGCCGTGTTCAAGGCGTCCGGACTGGACTAGGACGACTCAGTCCCTGCGGTTTGCCGGATGCGGTTGTACGCCTGTCATGAGGATGTCCAACCCGCGCCGCGTAGTCGCCAGGACCACCCGGTCACCGGCACGCAGCACCCGGCCCTGCGACGGACGCCAGTCGAAGCCGGACCGGCTCGCACGCAGGCCGGTGAGGGTGTCCATGGAGGAGACCTGCACCGCAGTACCCACGGCCCCGACGGCGAGCACGCGCCACTCGTTCTCCCGGAACGCCTTGTGCACCGAGCGGCCCTCCAGTTCCGGGTGCCCGGCCACGTCCACGCAGGTGAAGAGCAGCGAGCCCCGCTCCACGGGCATCACGCCGAGCACATGACGGCCCATCATGGCGGCGGCGAAGGACGGGGCGGCCAGTGCCGAAACGCTTCGGCTGCGGGTCAGCGCATCCGGATAGGAGGCGCGCAGGGTTCGCTGGACGGTCGCCGCCAGGTCATCATCGTAAAGCCGCATGACCACACGCACCGCGGGGTTGGTCTCGCGGGCAGCCATGACGATGTCCAGGTTCTGGCCGTCGTCACGGGTCAGAACGAGCAGCGAGCGGCTGTGCCGGACCCGGGCCAGGTCGAGCACGCCTGGGGCGGTGGCGTCCTGGAGGATCAGTGGTACGCCGAGTTCGCGGGCGAGCGCGACGCCGCGCGCCTGCGTATCGCGTTCTATCACCACGACCTGGTGGTCGGTGGTGCGCAGCCGGGCGAGCACCCGGGTGCCGATCTTGCCGAGGCCGACGAGGACGATGTGGTCCCTCGTGCCCTCCTCGGGTGGATGGCTTGCGGAGGCGGCGCGGAAGGCTTCGGTGGCGTTCAGCGTGGCGGCCACGACGAGCGGCAGCACGGCCAGGCCCACGAAACCGGCAATGAGCTGGAGGATGCGGCGGGCCACCGGCTCGTCGGTTGCCGGGTCGCCCATCGTGAAGATGTCCAGCATCGGCAGGTACAGGTTCTTCCACCACGGGTGCTCGTCCGCGAACAGCGCCGTGGCGGCCGCCAGGGCCAGCACCATCGCTCCGAGCGCGCCGAAGACGGCGGTGACCTCGCGGGAGAGGAACACCTTCCACGGCAGTTGCGCGAGCCGCGCCCGCACCCACGCGCCGGTACGACCGCGCCGACTGCGGTGGGCCGGTTCGGGTGCGTGGTGGTGGGTGACCTCCTCCAGCATCAGCCGGCCGTGCGTGAACTGGCGGTGGTAGGCGGTCCGGGTGTCCGGCAGCAGCTGGGTGCCGTCCTCGCCGGGCGTCTCCGGGCTGTCCTGGCTCGCCGGGTCGTCCTGGTGGGCACCGGAGAGGACGGCGAGGGTGGCCAGGTCTGTGGTCGGCGAGGGCGTCCCCGCCGGGCGGACGACACCGCGAAAGACTTTGTCCTCGACCTGGAGGGTGTGGCCGTGGCCGACGGCGGCGGCCGCCACAAGTTCGGGCACGGCGGTGTCGGCGTCCGACAGCACCGTGGTGGAGGTGTCCTGCGCCGGATCCTCGGACAGGCCGGCGGCACGGTCCAGCAACCGCTCCAGGTGGCGGCCGCGCTCGCGGTGGAACATCCGCACCACCAGCCGCATGGACGGGTTGAGCGTGCGGGCCAGCAGCGCGGCGGTCATGTTGACCTGGTCGTCTCGGTAGGTGAGGGCGAGCGCGGCGGCCCGCTCGACACCCGCGGCCCGCAGGGTCCGCTCGTCCGGGCGCGCGGACACGAGCAACTCGACCGGCGACCGCGGGTCCTCGTGCAGCGCGGCGATCTGTGCGCCGTACTCGTCGTCCCGGGACGGCACCACCACAGTGACCACCTCGCCGCACACCGCGTCCAGTGCGAGGGCGAGCCGGTGCGCGAGTCCGTCGTCACCGCAGATCACCATGTGCTGGGAGCGCTGACCAAGTTCCGACCGTAGATGGAGAGTTGACGTCACACCGGAAAGGAACGGCGGGAGGCGCGACGTCGTTCCACCGGACGGCCGGTCCGGCGTCAGGATCGCGTCAGGGAATCCGCCGTGCCTGGCTCCACCATCCCCGCGCTGGTCCCGCGATGTCTGGCATCACCAGCCCCGCACCGGCCCCGACGTGTCCAACGTGGCCCCCGTCTGGTCGGCCAGAGTCACCGCAACCAGCCTGGCCTGGAGCGGCGGTACGGGCCTCGGGCCAGGCGTGAGCATGAAGCGGCCGAGGTAGCGGCCGTTGCCGTAGGCCCGCAGTTCGATCTCGCCATCGGGCCAGCCGTCGGTGTCCGGATTCCAGGTGCGCCGGCCCACCGTCACGCTGCCGTCCTTCTCCAGGCGCGGCGGCCGGCCCAGGAGCGTGCCGTACTCGAAGCGGCAGGCGCGCAGGCCGAGCAGCTCGGTCAGCTCACCGCGGACGTGGTCGACCACGGTGTCCGCCGAGTTGGCGGACTGGACGAGATCGGCCGTGCGGTGGATGCGCGCCAGGTGCGCCGCGTCCGTCACCGTCATGACCTCCAGCCGACGGGCGCGGGCCGCGAGTTGGGAGACGATCAGGCCGACGACCAGTAGCAGCACCGCCGTCTCGATGTCCGCCGAGGCATTGATGTCGAAGGTCTCGTACGGCCGGGTGAGGAAGAAGTCGAACCACGCCGCAGCCGACAGCGCGGCGACCACGCCCGCCGTACGGCTGCCCAGAGCGGCCACCGCGACGACCACCACGACGAGGATGAGGGCGGCGTTCGTGTGCGACAGGCTCGTACGGAACGGGACGAGCGCGAGGGCCACCAGGAACGGGGCGGCCATGCCGGCCGTCAGGGCGAGCCGGTCGCGCAGCGGCCAGGGTCGTGGCGTGCGGGTCCCTCGCCTGCGATGCAGCTTCCAGGTGTCGGGCACTGTGCTCATCACGAACCTCCTACGCTCTGCTCGGTCGGTTCGGCACCCACCGTCTGTACTGCGAACCGCAGCGACACCACCATCGTGAGGCCGCCGCCGGGGGTGTCCTCGGGGGTGATGGTGCCGTTCATCGCCTCGGTCAGGCCGCGGGCGAGGGCGAGTCCGAGGCCGAGGCCGGTGGTGTTGTCGGTGTCGCCGAGCCGCTGGAACGGCTCGAAGAGCCGATCCCGGCCGTCGGCGGGCAGACCAGGACCCCGGTCCACGACCCGCAGCTCCACCCGGCCCGCCAAAGCGCTGGCGGTGACCAGCACCCTCCGGCCGGGCGGGGTGTGCCGGGCGGCGTTGGAGGCGAGGTTGGCGATCACCCGCTCCAGCAGCGGCGGGTCGGCCAGCACCGCCGGGATCGCCTCCACGTCCGCCACCTCCACGCCGGGTACATCCACCAGCGCCATCGGCAGCACCTCCTCCAGGGAGGTGGCGCGCAGGTTCAGGGTGAGGGCGCCCGCCTCCAGGCGGCTGAGGTCGAGGAGGTTCTCGACCAGGCGGTTGAGCTTGGCCATGGACTCGTCGGCGGTGGCGAGGAGTTCCTCGCGGTCGGCGGCGGAGAACTCGACCTCGCTGCTGCGCAGGGAGGTGACCGCGGCCCACCCGGCAGCGAGCGGGGTGCGCAGGTCGTGGCCGACGGCCCGCAACAGCGCCGTACGCAGCCGGTCGGCGGCCTTGACGGGCTCGACCTCTGCCGCCGCCTCGGCCAGCCGGGCCCGCTCCACCGCGGAGCCGACGTGCGCGGCGAACGCGGCCAGCACCCGCCGCTCCGGCGACGACAGCGTGCGGCCACGCAGCGCGAGGTGGGCTCCGGGCCCCGCCGGAACGGCCGTCACCCCGGCCGCATCGGGCGGCTCGTCCACCAGGTCCGCCGACTCCATCCCGAAAGTCTCGCGCGTCCGCTCCAGCAGCGCCGGGATCGTCGCTTCTCCGCGCACGATGCTGCCGGCCAGGGACGACATGGTCTCCGCCTCGGCCGTCGCGCGGGCGGAGCGGCGCGACAGGCGCAGGGACCGGTCCACGACCGCGGCGACGGTGGCCGCCACGACCGCGAACACCGTCAGGGCCACCAGTCCGTTCGGATCGCCCAGCGTGAACTGTCCTATGGGCGGGATGAACCAGTAGTTGAGCAGCAGGGACGCCGTGATCGACGCGATCACCGCCGAGGTGACCCCGCCTATGCAGGCCACGCCCACCACGGCGAGCAGGAACAGCAGCGCCTCGCTGGTCAGGTTCAGCGTGCCCCGTAGCTGGGCGAGGACGGCGGTGAGCAGCACGGGCAGAACCAGCCCAGCCACCGGGCCGGCGATCAGCCGGGCCGTCGACAGCGTGCGGCGTCGAGAGGGCAGCAGGGTGCCGCGCCCGGCCCGCTCGTGGGTGACGCGGTGGACGTCGATGTCGCCGGACAGCTCGGTGACGGTCTCGCCGGTGCCCGGCCCGGTCAGGAACCGCGCCAGCCGCCCGCGGCGGCTCGTACCGAGCACCAGCTGGGTGGCGTTCTCGGCGCGGGCGAACTCCACCAGGGCGGTGGCCACGTCGTCGCCGACGATCGAGTGGTAACTGCCGCCGAGATCCTCGACCAGCCGGCGCTGCCGGGCCAGCGAGGCGTGCGAGACACCGGCGGCCAGGCCGTCGCTGCGGGCCACGTGCACGGCGAGCAGGTCGCCCCCGGCGGAGCGGGCGGCGATCCGTGCGGCCCGCCGGATCAGCGTGTCCCCCTCGGGCCCGCCGGTGAGCGCGACGACCACCCGTTCGCGGGTCTCCCACACCCGGCCGATGCCGTGCCGGATGCGGTACTCCTGCAGCGCCTCGTCGACCCGGTCGGCCACCCACAGCAGCGCCAGCTGGCGCAGCGCGGTCAGGTTGCCGGGCCGGAAGTAGTTGGCGAGGGCCGCGTCGATCTTCTCTGGCGCGTAGATATTGCCGTGCGCCATGCGCCGACGCAGCCCCTCCGGGGGCATGTCGACCAGTTCCACCTGGTGGGCGCGGCGGACGATGTCGTCGGGCACCGTCTCGTGCTGGGGCACGTGCGTGATCTTCTCGACCACGTCGTTGAGGGACTCCAGGTGCTGGATGTTCAGCGCGGTGATCACGTCGATGCCGGCCGCGAGGAGTTCCTCGATGTCCTGCCACCGCTTGGCATTGCGGCCGTCGCCGGGAACGTTGCTGTGGGCGAATTCGTCCACGATCGCCACCTGCGGCCGACGGGCAACGACCGCGGCCAGGTCCATCTCCTCGAACCGTCCGCCGCGGTAGGTGCAGGGCGCCCGGGAGACGATCTCCAGGCCGTCGAGCATCCCCTCCGTGTGCGGGCGCCCGTGGCACTCCGCGAACCCCACCACCACGTCCGCCCCGCGCGAGGCGCGGCGCCGCGCCTCGTCGAGCATCCGGTAGGTCTTGCCGACTCCCGGGGCCGCCCCGAGGTAGACCTTCAGTCGTCCGGGCCGTACGTCACTCATCGCCGCCGACGCACTCCGCTCACTGATCCAACTCCCCTGCGCAGAAGGGTTCCTCTCCCTAAGAAAGCCACTTCGCGGGGCGGTCGGCGCGAGTGTTAGCGGTTCCTTGGCGTCGACCGGGGTGACCTTGACACTGTCTTGACGTGACCTGGGCCGATAGGGTGAGGGCAGGTGTGCCGGGAAGTCTGCTGACAGACGCCTGAAGCCTGTTCCAGAAGGCCGCGGGCGGGCGTGTCGCGACACTGCGCGGACTCGTCGATCATGTGGCGAGGGCGCGGTTGTGAATGCGGGCGACGGCCTGGACGGCGTGTTGCTGCACGCGGGCATGGACCGTGCGGTGCTTCGCGGTTTCCTCCTCCTCACCCCTCAGCAGCGGCCGCCCGGGGCGTTTGCGGTGCGGGACGATCAGGCCAGTATTCAGGTAGGCACCGTCGCCAAGCACCGTCACTCCCTCACAATGCCCGGCCAGACAGGAAGCCCTCCGGGCATGCGCGTCCGCAGTGGTACCTGTCAGCGGGGCGGGCCGCTCCCACCACCACCGTCAGGCCGACCGCACACCGGCCGGGACCCGGCCTGGTGGTCGGGCGGGCGCCGTGCGATGTCTTGGTCGGCTCGGTTGTCTGCCAGGTCCGACGCCCGGCCGCACACTTCAGCCTCTTTGCAGGCCTGTGCGGGGACGAAGTCGAAGTTGAACCGGGTCCACAGCGAGTGACACCCGTCTCCGGCGTTGGACAACGTGCCGTTCACCACGAGTTCGCGGGAGGGAACAGAACCGTTGCCTTCGAGCCACCGCTCTCCCGAGGCGGTCGCCGTCCGATATCGCGCAGACTAGGGGACGGTGCCCGTCGTCGGGGCAGCCATGGCGGCGGTCGTACCGATAAGTACCGAGCCGATGGCGGCCGCTGCGACGACTCCCGTGCGTAGGTGCATCAGATGACCTCTTCCGTTGATGTCGGTGATGTCGGTGGCGTGGCCGCCAAGCGCGCCCCGCTCGGTCGGCACCCGGTGGGCCGGGTCAGGCTGGGACGGCGGGGCTCTCCGGCTCCGGGGTCTCGGACGGCGTGCCGGAGGTCCGGGTGCGGAACCACAGCAGAGACCGCACCAGTCCGGCGATGTCGGGGTCGTGGCCGAGTGGCGCCAGCAGGAGGAACAGGCCGGCCCACATGGCCAGGGCGAAGCTCCATAGGCCCATGACGACTGCGATGCCGAGATGGAACAGGACGCCGGCCGGCAACAGCATCCAGCGCACTCTCTGGGGGAGCAGCAGCGCTGCCGCCAGGGAGAGTTCGAGGAACAGGGGAGCCCAGGTCATGACGGCGACGCCGACCGGGTTCTGGACGACGACGTTCAGGAGCGGGCGCAGCCAGTGCGCGGCGCCGAAGTCGTAGTTGTTGATCCAGTAGTACAACGCGGTTCCGTCGGCCCACTCCGCGTGCGGCAACTTGGCCACGCAGGCCTGGAAGTACACGAGGGACATCTGCAGTCGGGCCACGACCAGCGCACTGGTGCCCAGCAGGGCGAGGTACCGGCGACGCCCGGACGGCGGTGGCTGGGACGGCTGTTGTGTCTGCCAGTGCCACTTGCGCCTGTCGCCGAGCGCGACCATCGCGATCAGAAGGCTGAGCAGCCAGGAGATCTGGTCGCCGCCGTCGGGGATGGCTATTCCGGTGAACACGCTGAAGCTGATGTAGGCGTGGGGGACGGCCGTCAGTGCCGGCCGCCATCCGCTGGCCACGAGGAGCAGGACGAGGCAGCACAGCCAGCGGACGATGTCGTAGTCCTGGGCCGGTACGAGGCACCACGCGCCCGCTCCGCCCACGCCTTGGCACAGCGGGTACTTCCCGACCGTGGCGACCTCCCGGAAGAGGGTGGCGGAGTCGCTGCACGCGAGGGTTCCGAGCGTGCCCAGGGCGAGCAGGGTCCTCGCCCAGCCGTATCCGGCGGTCCAGGGGGAAGGAATCGTGTGACGACGCATCAGCACGTCACCTTCAACACCATGGCGCGTTCCACCGAGTGGCTGTCAGGGACCAGGTCGCGCCATGCCCAGGGAGTGGGGCGTTCCTGGAGCAGGCCGACGGTCCCGCACAGGGTGGGTTCGGGAGAGACGTTCTTGATCGTCCGGGCCGGGCTTCCGAACGCCGTGAGGCACTTCTCCCGCCCCTCCGTGCACGGACGCCAGTCCTTCACCTGGGCGGCGGAGAGAACCATGGCGATTTCCACGCCCTGAGCCCGGGAAACCCGATCGAGTCCGAAAAAGTTTCGCGCCGATGAATGCGGCCCGAGAGCCAGCGAGTGCCACCCGTCGGATTGTTTACCGTAGGGTCGGATTTCGGGATCGCGGGCAGACTTGGTGAAAAAGGCCCAGCCTTGCGGTGCCATATTCACCACGGTGTGCCGGACACTTTTCTGGGCCGGCAGGGTGATGGTGTTCGTGGGCAGCTGTTCCTGGGCCACGTAAAGAATGAGCACCGACCAGACGACGCATGTGATCGCGATGGCTCGCCTGGAAAGGGTGACGGTCTGGTCGCTGGTTCGCGAGAAATTCTCGCGCATGCGGCGGATTGAGTTCTTCATGGTGTTCCCGGCCTGCCCGCCGAGTGGCGGGCGCCCTGCCGAGGGGGTGGAACGTCTGCAGCCGCTCCACCCCCTCGCAGTGCTCAGGCGGCCTTGAGCGCCCCCGTCACCTGGGCCACGGCCTCGTCGCGGGACAGCTGCGAGCCGTCACCCGTGGTGGGTTCGGCACTCCAGAACCAGTTCTTGCCCTTGACGAAGTTCGCGCCCACGGCGACCGTCACCGTGACGACCGCACCGGCCGCCGTCAGCACCGCGGCCACGTGGACCACGGCGGCGGCGACCGCGACGGTCACGCCGCACTTCTGGCCGACCTCCACGGGGGTGGCAGCCTTGTCTCCCTTGTGCGCCACGGCCAGAAGCATGTTCTGAGCGTCCGTCACGGCCTGCTCGACCTGACGCGGGTCACCGCTGCGCGCCTTCGCGCTCAGCTTGGCGAAGAAGCCCGTCGACCGCTTGTTGATCAGGCCGATGACGGCGTTCGCCGCACGGACCTGGTCGCGGGAGTTGTTGTCAATGTGCTTGCGCGCGTCGGCGAAGAGCTCGAGCCCGGCCAGCTGCTCACCCACCTTGCCCTGGCCGAAGAAGAGCCCGCGGAAGACGTTCTCCCCGTCCTTCTTCGCCGAGGTGGCCGAGGCCGCGGCAGCCGATGCGGGTGCCTTCGTGGCCGTGTCGGCGGTCGCGGCGGGTGCTGCCGCGACAGATATCGCGGCAGCGGTGAGCCCCGCGACGGCGAGTATTCCGCGCTGTTTGATATTCAATTGATTCCCCTCGTTTCGGATGAGCCGCATCGAGAGGTTCTGGGCGTGTGGTCAGCACACTCCTCCCCCGGTGCGTGATCTCTTCTCGAGAGGTGATCTTGGCATGTTTTCTCGCACACGTCGAATCTGCGTGCCACGACTCACATGGAATATATAATTCCTCCATGTCAAGTCATATCGAGCGCGTTAAAAAGAGCGGCTGAGCGCGTTCAGTAGAGCCGCCCCACGCTCCGCGTCGTCGATACTGACCGCGAATTCCGTCCCATTTTTCAGGGTGCGAATGACGAGGCATTCTCCGCTCCGCAGCATGACCGTGGTGCCGAGACCGCTGAGCCGGTAACCCCAGCCTCCGACCTGTGCGGGGGTGCGGTCCTCGGCGCGGGCCGACTCGATGTCCTCGGCCGGCCAGCGCCGGGCGGGCCAGCCCAGCGGCCCGAACGCCACTTCCAGGCCGCGCTCCGATGCGCGTGCCTGCACGGTGGCACAGCCGGCCAAGGCCAGGGACGTGAACGCGAACGGGATGAACACCGCCCACAGCGGACCGGCCGCTGCGAGACCGCCGACCACAGCGACGAGGGCCGCCACCGCCACCAGGCCGGCCACCGCCGCCAGCAGGTGGAGCCATGGGTTGGTGATGCGGGAGAGCCACACCAGGCGCTGCCCGCGAGGGATCTGCAGGACCGGGCCGGAAAAATCCTGCGGGGCGGGCGGGGAGGAGGCCGCCGCGCGCGAACTCACCAGCCACCCGACGACTCCAGCAGCTGCGGCCGCCGCAGTGAGGGTCACGATGATCCACGCTGTCGGCTGGCGAGCCTGGTGCCAGTCCGAGTGGTCCAGGTTCGCGCGGACGACGGACGCCTGCGCGCCGCCGAGGAGGATGCCCCCCGACAGCAGGGCGGCGGCGGTCCACGCTCGCGTCGTCCTGCGCGCGGGGTCCCCGGCCCGCCCCTGGGCCACGAACACGATCGCGGCCAGGGCCAGCCAGATCAGGGCCGGAAAGAGGGATGCCGCCCAGAGGGGCATGGACCCGTCCGGAGTGTCCCGCCCGGACCCCCAGTGGGTGGCCAAGCGGTCCGGCAGTCGTCCGCGGGCGGCCCAGGGCAGGGCGGCGATCAGCCCGGCCGTACCCACTGTCCACACCCCGGCACCCCAGCGCGCACCGCGCTCGGTCCTTGTGCCGTCGTTCACGCTATCCCCCTGATCATCTCGATGAGATCGGCCCTGCTGTAGCCCAGTCGCGCCGCCTCGGTCACCAGCACGTGCACCTGGTTCAGAAGTCCGGAGCGCTCGTCGGCACCTTCCGCCACGGTCACGCCCCGGCCTCTGCGGAACTCCAGCAGTCCGTCGTCCCGGAGGCTGCGCAGCCCCCTGAGGACGGTGTTGACGTTGACGTCCAGCGCCTGGGAGAGGTCGCGTGCCGACGGCAGGCGGTCTCCCGGCCGGCACTCGCCCTCGGCGATGGCGCGCCGGATGGCCCCTGCCACCTGCTCGTGCAGGGGGCGGGTGTCCCTCTTGTCCAAACGCAGCAACATGGTGCTACTGACGATAGCACCATGCGCTTTAAATGGAGAGGGGTCAGCCCGGGTAAGGAGACGGGTCGTGTGGCGGGGAAGCAACTCGTGCAGCGATCGACAGCAACCGTAGGATCACGGGCTGCCGGCTGTTGCAGCCGCTGAACTCGCCGCTGAGGTAAGCCCGTTGTGGCGCGGGCGGCATCAGGGCGCGCGTCGCAGCTGCGTGAGTGGGCCTTGGGCGTCGGCGCGAAGCATCGACTCGTGTTCACCCAGCTCCTGGCCACGCTCGTTCATCACGCCCGTGATCCACTCTCGGTACACGCCCTAACGAAACTCGGCCAGGCGGGGCCGCAGTCCGAGCAAGGTCAGCAGGGCGGCGGCTCCCAGCAACCCTCCCGCCCACGGCAGCAGGCCGCTCACCGCCGACCGGCCCGCGCCGACGGAGGACGTGAAGTGGGAACGGTTGATGCCCGTCAGTTTGTCCAGGGCGACCATCCATGCCCCGAAGTGCGCGTTGGACGTGCCCGGCTCCCAGCCCATGCAGAACTCGACCGCCTCTTGCTCCTTGCCGGCCGCGAGCAGAGCGCGGATCTTCCGGTCGTCGCGCTGGTATACGGCGTACGTGTCCACTGTCTTCTCCGCCGCGGCCCGCTCACCAGGGAAGGTGATGTTGTCCAGCTCGCGGCGGAACTCGCCGGTGAAGCGCAGATCATGGTGGTCGGCCTCGTACGCCTGCCAGGTGGCGGCCAGTTCCGAGTCGTACGTCGACAGCGTGGCACCCTTCAGGCCGTACAGCTGCTGCGACTTGGTCAGGAACGATTCCTCGTACTGCCCGCGGCGCTGCGGGTCGAGCAGGTAGCGGCTCTCGTCGGCGTTGGCATCGAAGGCGATGGCCCTCGCCCGGGAGAGCGCGACGACGGAGTCGAAGGCGTCGTGCCGGGCCACGCGCAGGTGGTCGGCGGAGGCAGAGAGCATCTGTGAGCCGAGGACCACCGCGAGCAGCGTACAGACGGTGGCGGCCAGCACCCCGGGGGTGAGGATGCGCCGGAAGCGACGGGCCAGGTACCACTGCAGGAGGCCGAGCACGGCCAGCAGCAGTACGCCGAGGACGAGGACGATGGCGAGCTGCGCGGAGAGAGCGGAGCGGGCCGAGGCGTACTCGGCGTCGAAGGCAGCGTTGTTCGAGGACACCAAGGTGCGGGCGGCGGGCAGGAGTTGGGAGCGCAGCAGGTCGGTCGCCCGGCGGTAGTCGGCGAGCGCGGCCGTCTTGCCGCCGCGGTGACCGTCGTTCTCCAGGGCCCGTCCGATCAGCTCCTGGTACTCGGCGAAGTCGTCGGTCAGTGACTCGACCGTCTTCTCGTCGGTCGGGCTGCCCTGCGCCGCGACGGCGAGGGTGCGCAGATCGTGGCCGATCTCGCGCCGGGCGTCGCCGTAGAAGCCGACAGCCTTCGTGTACGGCGTCTGCAGGCGCCCCTTCCCCGCATCACCGCTCGACAGCAGGATGTTGGCGGCCTGGGCGTCCATGTCGTTCAGGGCCAGGTTGAGGTCGGCGGCGCTGGTGGTGCGGGGCGCGTCGCGGTCGGCCACGCTGCTCCAGGTGCCCAGGGCGGCGAGCCCGGCCACCAGCAGGAGCACGGCGAGAGCAACGGTGAGCAGGACCGTGGCCGCACGCAGAAGGCGCAGCCGCGCGGGCACGGTGGCCCAGTAGCGGCGGCGCAGAGCGGCCCGCGCAGCCTCGGTCTGCCGCCACAGGTGCAGCCCCGAACCCGGTCCGGCCGTCCGCGAACCCTCTCGCTGCCGTGGTCCGGGGCTGCCCCCGGGCTGGGCGACCACCGCTCTTCGTGGCGCTGCGCCTTCCTCTGTCCGAGGATCCTGCGCCGATCCGGCCGTGAGAGTCACGGTCCCTCCAACGTCACGCCACGGACGGTCGCCCGCCCCCCGTTGGTGATCAGTCTGCGACCGGATCCGGCCACCGACGGCTCTCGTTGACGGGTCCCTGATGGTTCTTCAGCTCTGTTTGACGGCACTTTGACGGCGTCGGTGTCCGGGCCGTATGGGTGCCGCAAATTCCCTGCCGAGCAGGGCGGTCGTGCCAGGGAACGGGGCTAGATTCGCTGTCGGCCGCCAACGGGAGCCGCGGACGTCAGCGGCCCCCACGACTCCGGAGTCCCACTCCGAAGCGGCGCGAAGGCGGTCCGGTGCGTGTCCGAGGGACAGGCACCCGCGCGCGACGTCTGTCGTCGTCCCATCGCCGGCGTCCGTGCGCCACCGTGCGGTGCCGGGGCCCCGGCCCCGCACGGCCCCCAGGGCCCGGTCCCCGTCACCCCAACAGAAACCACAGTGTCCAATCATAACCCAGCCCCCCCGAAACCCCCACCCGCACGCCCCCCGCG
>NZ_JBIWPP010000042.1:15114-64666 GCF_044768335.1 Streptomyces sp. NPDC101151
GGGGGGGGGGGGTGGGGGTGTGGCTGTGGGGGCCGGCCGGGCGGTCTTTGTGGGGGGGGGGCGGGGGGGGGGGGGGGGGGCCCCCGGGGGGGGGGGGGGGCCCCCCCCCCCCCCACGGACCCGTGGCCGCTGTCCCTGTCACCCATCGAGACACGAAGGTGTCCATGCTTCCCGCTGCCCCCGAGAAGGCCCCACCGTCACGCCCCGAGCGCACAGCCCGGACCGGACCGGAGCGAAGAAGGGCGAGGCGCCGCGCTCCGAGCGGGCTGTTCGAACCAGCGCAACTCGTCCGCTCCTTCCCCGAGGCGCTGCGTAAGCTCCACCCGCGCGTATTGGTGAAGAACCCGGTGCTGTTCGTCGTCTCCGTCGGCGCGGTGCTCACCACACTGTCGGCGTTACTTCACCCCACCGTCTTCACCTGGGTCATCAGCCTCTGGCTGTGGCTGACGGTCGTCTTCGCCAACCTCGCCGAGGCCGTCGCCGAGGGCCGCGGCAAGGCCCAGGCCGAGTCGCTGCGCAAGGCCCGTACGGACACGGTGGCGCTGCGGCTCCTGCACTGGAGCTACGGCACGAACCTCGCCGCCGCCCGCACGGAGGCCGTCGCCGCCACCGACCTGAAACCGCTGGACGTCGTGCTCGTCGAGGCGGGCGAGATGATCCCGGCGGACGGCGACGTCGTCGACGGTGCCGCCGCCGTGGACGAGTCCGCCGTCACCGGCGAGTCGGCGCCGGTCATCCGGGAGTCGGGCGGGGACCGCAGCGGGGTCACGGGCGGTACGACGGTCCTGTCCGACCGGATCGTCGTCCGGGTCAGCGCCCGACCGGGCCACAGCTTCCTGGACCGGATGATCGCCCTCGTGGAGGGCGCGTCCCGGCAGAAGACGCCGAACGAGATCGCACTGAACATCCTGCTGGCCTCCCTGACCATCATCTTCATCCTGGTGGTGGTCACCCTTCAGCCGATGGGCGAGTACGCGGACGCCGCCCAGTCGACGACCGTGCTGGTCGCGCTCCTCGTCACCCTCATCCCGACCACGATCGGCGCCCTGCTCTCCGCGATCGGCATCGCAGGCATGGACCGGCTGGTGCAGCGCAACGTACTGGCCATGTCCGGCCGGGCGGTCGAGGCGGCGGGTGACGTGAACACCCTGCTGCTCGACAAGACCGGCACCATCACCCTCGGCAACCGCGAGGCCGCCGCCTTCGTCCCGCTGCCCGGCGTCGACGAACGGCAACTGGCCGACGCCGCCCAGCTCTCCTCACTGGCCGACGAGACCCCGGAGGGCCGCTCCGTCGTCATCCTCGCCAAGGAGCGGTACGGGCTGCGGGCGCCCGCCGAGGGCGAGTTGACGAACGCCCGCTGGGTCGCCTTCAGCGCGCAGACCCGCATGAGCGGCGTCGACCTGCGCTGGGACAACGGAGCCGTGTGCGCCATCCGCAAGGGCGCCGCCCAGCAGGTGATCGAGTGGACGCAGATGTACGGCGGCCAAGTGCCGCCCGAGGCACGGATGTACGCCGACGCCGTGGCCGCGTCCGGCGGCACCCCGCTGCTGGTCGCCGTGCACGACTGGGACGGCCCGCGCGTCCTCGGCCTCATCCACCTCAAGGACGTCGTCAAGGACGGCATCCGCGAACGCTTCGCCGAACTGCGCCGCATGGGCATCCGCACGGTCATGGTCACCGGCGACAACCCGCTCACCGCCCGCGCCATCGCCCAGGAGGCGGGCGTAGACGACTACTTGGCCGAGGCGACGCCGGAGGACAAGCTCGCGCTGATCAAGCGGGAGCAGGAGGGCGGCAAGCTGGTCGCGATGACCGGCGACGGCACCAACGACGCGCCCGCGCTCGCCCAGGCGGACGTCGGCGTAGCCATGAACACCGGCACGTCGGCCGCGAAGGAGGCCGGCAACATGGTCGACCTCGACTCCAACCCGACCAAGCTGATCGAGATCGTCGAGATCGGCAAGCAACTCCTCATCACACGCGGTGCGTTGACCACATTCTCCATCACGAACGACGTGGCGAAGTACTTCGCGATCATCCCGGCGATGTTCGCGGGCTCGTACCCGGGCCTGGAGTCGCTGAACGTGATGGGCCTGCACAGCCCCACCTCCGCCATCACCTCCGCGATCATCTTCAACGCCCTGATCATCGTCGCGCTGATCCCGCTGGCCCTGCGCGGGGTGCGCTGCACACCCTCCTCGGCCCACGACCTGCTCCGCCGCAACCTCCTCGTCTACGGCCTCGGCGGACTCGCGCTCCCCTTCATCGGCATCAAGCTGATCGACCTGCTCGTGTCGGGGGTGCCGGGCCTTGACTGAGCCCCGCCAAGTTCCCCGTCAAGGACGCGTATGCTCACGTCAGAGCCCCGTCAGAGAACGAGGTTCCGCCTTGCCCGGCGGCTGCGGGACGGCTTCCATAGAGCCTGTGAACAGCGCCTGGCTTCTCTTCGACCGACCGCCGAGTCCCGCTCGGCCGTCGCGTCGTGTGCCGCGCTGACCGGAAGCGTCCGCGTCCCGCCGACGCTGTGTCCCGCCGACGCCGCTTTCCGTGACCCGAGGGGCGCCGTGATCGGCTCCGGCGCCCCTCGACCCACCTTCCTCACCGCACGCCCACCGCCCCTCGCCGGGCCGTGTCGGCGTGCCTGTATCCCCGGATGGGAACATGTCCGACTCAAACCTTTCCTCCCGCACCGTCCTGGTCACCGGAGCCACTTCCGGCATCGGCTACGAGACCGCCCGTCAGCTCGCCGAGCAGGGCGCCACCGTGCTGCTGCACGGCCGCACCGCCGAGGAGACCCAGGCCGCCGCCGACAGCCTCATCGCGACCGCGGGCATCGACGCCGCCCAACTGTGCACGTTCGCGGCCGACTTCTCGCGGCTCGACGAAGTGGAGACCCTCGCCCACCGCGTCGTCACCGAACACCCGCACCTGGACGTGCTCGTCAACAACGCGGCCATGGCCGCCCCCGAGCGGCACACCGTCACCGCCGACGGCAACGAGGTCGCCTTCCAGGTCAACTTCCTGGCCCACTACCTCCTCACCTGCCTGCTGGAGCCTGCGCTCACCAGCGACCCGGGCGGCCGGGTCGTCAACGTCTCCTCCTCGCTGCACCGCACGGCCTCCATCCAGTGGGCCGACCCCAACCGCGCCCGCCGCTACTCCCGCCTCGCCGCCTACGCCCAGTCCCAGCTCGCTCTGACCGTCTTCGCCGCCGACCCGCGCGTCACCGCGGTCTCCGTGCACCCGGGCGTCTGCGACACCGCCCTGCTGCCGCTGTACTCGCACGAGGGCGTCACTCCGGCCGAGGGCGCCGCGCACGTGGTCCGGCTGTGCGACCCGGCCGTCGAGATCGTCAACGGCGCCTACTACGACCGCGACGAGCGCGTCGACCCGGCACCGGCCGCGACCGAGGACCGCACCGTCAAGCGCCTCAACAAGCTCGCGGACCTGCTCGTCGGCCGCACCGCTTGAAGAACCCCCCAGAACGAAGGAACTGACAGACATGTCGAAGCGAGCCCGCAAGAAGAAGGACCGCCGCAAGAAGAAGGCCAACCACGGCAGCAAGGCCGGCCAGAGCTGAACGAGCGACGCAGGGGCGGGCGACTGGGAGAAGCGATGCCTGGTCGCCCGCCCGGCTCATGTCCATTCCCACACCTACGAGGCATTGATGATCGAGATCTCACCGCCGGACCCACGGGCGCTCGCGCGCTGGTTCCCCACCGGCTCCCCCGGACTCGCCACGATCGCCGAACACGTGCTGGCCACGGGAATCGGCCGCTGGTGGGGCGACCGGCCCGTCCAGCCGCGCACCGTCGCCGTCTCCTGCGCCGGCCACGTCGTGCTGCGCGGCAGCCCGGAGGAGCTCACGCCGAGTGTCCTCGCCCAGCTGGCCGGCAACCGCGTCGAAGCTCCGGCACGGTTCCTGCCCGCCCTCGGGGCAGCCTTCGACCGGCTCACTCCCTGGGAGCGCATGGTCTGGACACTCCAGGCCACGCCCCAGCCCGCCACCGTCCCGCACGCGGTGACCGTACGGCATCTGGAACCAGCGGATGCCGACGCCGTGCACGCCCTCGGCCCGGACGCCTCCTGGCTCTCGGCCAGCTGGGGCGGACCGCGCGGCCTCGCCGCCTCCGGACACGCCTGGGCGGCAGTGGGCCGCACCGGCCGCATCCTGGCGGTGGCCTGCACCTACTTCCGCGGCACCGGATACGAGGACGTAGCCGTGTACACCGTCCCCGACCGCAGACGCCACCACCTTGCCCTGGCCTGCGTCACCTCCATGTGCGCGGACATCACCTCCCGCGGCCACGCCCCAAGCTGGAACTGCTCGGTACACAACCGCGCCAGCCGCCTCCTGGCCTGGAATTCCGGGTTCCGCCTGGTCCGCGAATACGTCCACTACGCGGTGGGGAGCCCGGTGTCACACCATCGGCTCAGCGCCTAGCGACGCCCCCGAAAAAGAAGGAGACACCAGTGCCCAGGAAGCCGCCTCTCCTCACCCTCCCGATCCTCGAAGGCAGCCACGAGCTCACGATCACCCGGCTCAAGCGCGCAGACGACTCCTTCACCGTCCACTACCGGATCTCGCCGCCGCTCCCCGAGACCGACGGCGAGTCCCTCGTAGTGCCGCTCCTGGAGGCTTTGGACGACCTCGGCAACGAGTACGACGACCGCGGCGGCGCCTACGGCACCCATCCGGACGGCACTTTCACCGACGGCAGCCTCACCGCCCAGCCCTCCCTGCATCCGGACGCGAGCAGCCTGCAGGTCCGTATCACCTGGCTGAGGGGCGGCGAGGAAACGTCGTGCGACATGACGCTGGATGTCAGGCCCTGACCCAGGAGTCGGTCCTCCTCTTCGGTCGGGGCGAGGCGGCCCCGTCACCCGCGAGGTCCTGCGCGAGGCGGAACCGGACCACCGGCAGCGACTGTGCGCGTGCACGCCGGCTGAGGCAAGATGACGCGTATAGATCCTGTCAAGATCGCCCCGGAGGGCGTTAGGACTCCGTCAGCAGCGGTCGCCGGACCACGTACGGCGGCCTAGCGTCGGCGACATGCGACGGAGCAGACCGGCGGGCCCGGCCGGCGATCGCCACTGGCGTGGCAGCACTCGGCTCGCGGTGAGCTGCGCCCTGGTCTTCTGCACCATGAGCCTCTTGGTCGACTGGGACGCGGGAAGCCTGACGCCGCTCCGCGCCCTGCTCTGGTCCACCTTGTCGACCGCCGTATGCGCCGTACTGCTGCCGCAGCAGGTGAGTGCGGGTCCTGGCTGGCTGGCGGTACGGACCCTCTGGCGCCGGCGCATCGTCCGCACCGACGCGCTGGCAGTCGTACGGCAGTACGACGGCGTCTCCTCCCACCTGGTCCTGCGGGATGTCTACGGCCACCGCCTGGAGCTCGACCCACGCGTCCTCGCCGCCAATCCCCTGCTCTGGCACGAACTCGACACGGGTGTCCGCCGCTCTCTGGAGCGCGGAACGCTGCGCCACGGAGTGGATGTCCTTAACCGCCTGGGCCACCGCATCGACGACGAGACCGTGCAGGAGGTTCTCCGGGCTTCCGGCCTTTCCTGACCTCGCAATAACCGGAGACCCCACCGCGACCGACCGGCTCATCGGGGGAATCGCCATCCGTTCCAATCCGTATGAAGATCGCTAAGCCCTTGTCATTCCCAGCAGCCACAGAGTGCACGACCCCTACGGTCAAGCAAGTTCAAAGATCGCAGTGGCGTTTCGTACGGGGGAGGGTCTCGCATGGCGTGGGATGAATGGGAACAGCTCAAGGCAGAGGCGAAGCAGCGCAGGGCAACCCACATGCAGCTGAACCAGGTGGCCGACCCGGGCGGAGGCGGAGGACCCCACCATGGCGATCTGACGGTGTGCGAGAAGGACCTGAAGGCCGTGGGTGACGCGGCCTTCTCGCTGTATACGGACTTCAACCAGTACAGCGATCTCGCGCGCATCTCGTCGATGAAGGCCGCCGGAGGGCTGATGGATCAGGGGTTCCTGATCGGAGAGGCCCTCGACCATGTGGCGACGCGGTGGGTGGACCAGGTGCAGTCGCTGCTCGACGCGTGCGTGCACATCTACTCCCATCTGGACTTCACACAGGCTGTCCACAAGGGCGACGACGAACGGATCTACGCCACGATCAGCAGCATCTCCACACTCGACAACGGCTTCGACCAGCACCGGGGCTACTGATGGATCTGAACGTACTGCTGCATGGCAACTTCGCCCAGCTCGGCTCAGCGATCTCCGACTGGGAGTCCATGACCAAGAAGCTGGAAACCCTCGAACGGGACGCGCGTGACAACCTCAAGACCAAGGCCGTGAAGGCGCGCTGGGAGGGAATCAACGCCACGGTCTCCCGGGAGTTCGTGTCGAAGACGGCCGACGAGTTCACGGACGCACACACACAGGCCCAGAGCGTCACCAACATCCTCCGCGACACCCGTGAAGAGCTCATCGACTACCGCACTCATCTCGAAGAGGCCATCGAGCGCGGCCGGAAGAAGAACCTGACGGTGGTCGACGACGGATGCGGGATGTTCCACGTCCAGATGATCGTCCACCCCGACCGCGCCGCAAAGGGCACGACGGTGCCCGACCACGACGAGCTCGACGCGGAGTTACTGCGCGACGAAGTGAAGAGGATTCTCACCAAGGCCACGGAGAGCGACAGTTCCGCCGCGAAGGTCCTCAAGTCTCTGGTCGACAGTGTCAAGGCCGGTTTCGCCGACTCCGACTACCGAGACCGGGACGAGGCCGTTGACGCGGACAGCAAGGCCGTACAGGACAAGAAGAACGCAAAAGAGGCTGCAGACCTGTACGCCCGGCTCGACGGGCTGTCCGACGACGAGATGAACCGGCTCGCCAAGCTGACCGAGCAGGGCAAGAACTCCCCGGTCTTCGCCGGCGAGCTCATGAAGGACTTGAACTTCCGCGGTCGGGACGGGCAGGAGGCTCTGCTTCTGCTGGCCGGCAACCTGGAGGGCGGCGGCCGTGACGGCCAGGTGTCGTCCGCCGAACGCCGCCTGCGGGATGCCCTGTCGGCCAACCTGGCCACCGCCACCCGTCCCGACGCCCCGCTAGGCCCCAGCGGCGGTGTCCCCTCGGACTGGACCGAGAAGCTCCTCAAGACGGCCCGTGAGGGCAACGGCCTGCCCGCGCAGCATCCCGGAGCCCTGGAGGGCGAGGCCACGGGCCTGGGCACCCTCACCAAGCTGATGGGTGCCGGAGACGCGGTGTACGACGGCAACCTGCTGTCGGCCACCGGTGACGAGATCCGCGACTACGAGACGCACACCAAGGATCCGTATCCGGGGATCGGGGACAACTGGAAGGGCACCCAGGAGGACCCGATGGGCGGCCTGATGAAGGCCATGAGCCGCAACCCGGAGGCGGCCGAGTCCTATTTCGACCCGCACAAGAACGACAACCTCGACTACTTCCTCAAGGGACGCCACTGGCCCGGCTCCAACGTCGAGAGCGAGATGCCCGACGATCTCGTCAAGACTTCGGCGCGGGCGAGTTTTGGCGACGCTCTGGAAGCCGCCGCGACCGGCCGCCAGCCCGGCACCCCGCTGCACGCCCAGATCCCCGTTCATCACAGCGCCGCTCAGGCGGACATCTTCGAGAAGTCCGTCAATTACTACGGCGAGCAGTCCAAGGGTCAGCAGGACGCGCTACCCGCGGCGCTGCGGCACCCCATGGGTGACATGATCGGCGACTACGCGTCGGACGTGCACGACATCCTCGGCAAGGACCTCAACGGCTCCAGCCAGTTCAACCACCTCGATATCCAACGCGAGGCACTTACGCGCGTCATGCGGGGCGCAGCTGAAGATCCCAAGGCCTTCCAGACGATGCACCAGTCGCAGAGCGCCGTGATCGCCGAAGGTCTCCGGCATTTCGGGAAGGGGTCCTTCGAACACAGCGATCCCGCTCTGCACGCCTGGGTCAAGCAGTCGTCATCGGTCCTCGGATACATGGACGGAATCCGCGGGGACGTCATCTACGACATGGGTCAGGCCCAGAAAGACACCAACAGCTGGAACAAGATGATGAACTACCACGTCATCGGAGCCCCGATCACGGGCATCCCGATCGTCGGCGACACCATGCAGCGCCTGGTCGACGTCGGCACGGCCGAATACATGAACGATCTCAACGCCCAAGTGGACAAGGAGACCCGGGAACACATGGCCGACCACTTCTCCAACGGCCGGCGCCAAATGGACGCGATGCTGGAACAGCAGGCTCTGGACATGGGTATGAAGCGTGAGGACCTCGACCGTTCTCCGGGTGAGTACGAGGACAACCTCCAGAGCATCGAGGAATCCTGGTACAACCACGGCATCAAGGGAGCCGACCAGGCCATGGGCGAGCGGTACTGAGAGATGATCCAGCCCCGTACACCGGTTTCTGCCGATGCCAACGCCCCGGTGTCGCCGTCCAGACGGAGTGGCGTACGCAAGGCCCTGTTCGGAGCCGCTGCGGCCCTTGCCGTGTTGGTGGTCGTCACCGCGATCAAGCTGTGGCCACGCGACGAGACCACCGACTCGAACGCGATGTGCTGGGGCGCGCTGTCCCGGGCACAGGCGAGGCCGCTCCTGGTGACTGAAGAACCCGTCTCCGCCACTGAGACGGGCGCGCAGGAGCAGGAGGCTATGTGCGACGTCAGATCCGGCAAGGATGTCGCCGACATCCAGTTCCAGTTGTCGTTGCGCGATGGAACAGCGAACAGCGTCACCCCACCCAGAGGGACTGAGCGCCTCACGGGCAGCCGGGCGGGCTGGGTCACGCAGGCGGGGGGCCGGCTCCGTCTTTCGGCCTCCTGTGTGGACGCGCTCCACCGCACCACTGCGAGCCGGGTCGACCTCCTTCTCCTCACCACGATCCAGGTACGCAAGCACTACGGCTGGAAATCCTCAGCCCTGGTTCCTCGGGTCAGGCAGGTGCTGACGGAAGCGGCGCGGGGCATGGAACGGCACTACAAGTGCGCATCGTGATGAGGAAGACTGCCACGGTCAAAGTCGTCCTGGTCGTGGCAGCCTTGCTGGTTATGGCCACCGTGGGCCTGGCCTGCACCATGCTGCGCGGCGACGGCAGCCCGACAGCAGAGCAGACCGTTTTCTGCTGGGGCACACTGAAGCGCGGTGACGTCGCCGCGCTGAGTGTGCACTCGCTTCAGCGGTACGCGTCCAACGAGGGAGACTTGAAGGGCACCACACGCGCGGACTGCGAGGTCGGGGCGGGCCTCAACGAGCACGGAGCGATGAAGCAGCCGCAGTTCCGGCTGACCGTCGACGGTTCGCCCATGATCGATGTCTGGTACATGGCGGACGACGTCGCAGGAGTCTCCCCCTTCCGGGCGCCGATCGCGGGCGTGCCCGGCTGGGTCAACCGAAGCATGGCGGGGGTACTGCTGCCCGCGTCGTGCTCCGGCAAGCTGCAGTTCGGCAGCCCGCTGTACGTCCGACTGAAAGCGGAAGACGACCAGAAAGCAACGTGGCGTGACGGCACGCTGCAAAAGCGGATGGCGGATGTCCTGATGACGTCCGCGACCAGGCTCACACTTCAACTCGGCTGCTCGAACGCGTCGTTCAAGACATCGGCCGCTGCTCCGCGATTGCTCGAAAAGCACGCCCCGACCGCCGGAAAGGCATGCGGTCTGCCAGGCTTCAGCACGCCCGCGAAGTACACCGAGGAGTACGTGGCCGAGGGCGACTTCAGGCTCTGGAGCTGCTCGCTTCGCGCCGGAAGCGAGGAGCTGCACTTCACCGTCACGCAGGATCCGTACCTGATCTGGCTGAACGGCTCCGAGTCCGGCCCCTGGTCGAAGACGCTGAAGTGCGACGGCAGGCAGACCCTCGTACAGACCGGATCGGACGACGCAGCACTCACCCGAAGCTTCCGGACAGCAGTGGCACGCAAGGGCAACTGCACATGACGTCCGAGCAGCACCCAGTAGGCGTCTGGACTGCGCCGACCGCTGCCCTGCGGAAAGCAGGGGTTCAGCGGGCGGTCTGCCGAGCCTCGCGGATGCAGGTGTAGAGGATGTCGAGGGCGGTGTCGACGTCGTCGTCGGTTGGTCCGCCATGGCCTGGAGGCGGAAGCGGGCCGCGTCGGAGGCGACCGCGGGCTGCTCGACGAGGCCGGCGCGTGCGATGAGGCCGGAGACCGTACGGCCGGTCGGAGTATCGCCGATGAGGACCGGGACGACCGGGCAGACCACGTCGCCCATGACCTCCAGACCACATGTCGTCGAGCCCACCACCGATACGGTTCGATGTCTGGTCACGGTGGTGAAGATCCGCACATGGGGCTCTCGTGCCTCGGTCATCGTCCCGGCGTATGTGTTCTCGGCCAGGCCGACTGGGCCTCCTTGGTGCCGGTGCCTCGGAGCGGTGCGCTGGGCACCCTCAGCCAACGAGTCGCCCACGTCGCGGGGAACGCCACAACCGCGATGACCAGGGCTGCCAGCGGGACCTGGCCGAGGCCGTGTGCCGCCACGACCCAGCCTCCGAAGGCTGCACCGGCCGCGATACCGGCGTTGACCGCGGAGGCTCCCAGGGTGACGGCCAAGTCTTCACCCTCGCCGGCCAGAGACATGATCCGCAGCTGCAGGGAAGGCGTGACGCCCATACCGACCAGGCCCCAGCCCGCCAGTGCCACGGCGACGAGCACGGCATGCGTCCCGAACGCATAGAGCCCGCCGAGCGCGAGCACGAGCAAGGCGTTGCCCGCCAGCAGGGTGCCGGACGCGTTTCTGTCGGCGAATCTGCCGCCGGCGAACGTGCCGATCGCGCTGGTCACTCCGAAGATCAGCAAGAAGACACCGACGCTGCCTCCCCCGACGCCGGTGACGTCCTGAACGTACGGCGCGAGGTAGGTGAAGGCCGTGAACTGGGCGCCCATCAGCAGCACTCCGGCCCCCAGCATCCCCAGCACTCGCGGTGCGAACGCGTGGCGGGCCTGGGCGGCCAGTCCGGCCGGAGCGCCGCCGCCCGCCTCCGGTACGCACAACAGCGTGGCGACCAGGGCGAGGGCGCACAGGACGACGACGCCGACAAACGTGGCGCGCCAGCCGAACGTCTGCCCGAGCCAGGTGCCGAGCGGGACACCGAGCACGGTGGAGACTGCGATGCCGCCGAAGACCAACGAGATGGCATGGCCGCGGCGTTCGGCGGGTACCAGCCCGGTGGCGACGGATGCGGCCGCGCCCAGGAACAGTCCGTGCAGGACGCCGGTGAGTGCTCGGGCGGCCAGCAGCACACCGAACTCCACGGCTGTCAGCGCGACCATGTTGACTGCGATGAAGGCGGCCAGCGCCAGCCACAGGACCCGGCGCCGCCCCATCTTGATGGTCAGCGCGGTCACTACGGGCCCTCCGACGGAGATGCCGAGCGCGTAGGCCGTGACGAGGAGTCCGGCGGCGCCGACCGAGACCTCCAGGTCGTCCGCGATCAGGTCCAGTACGCCGACGATGACGAGCTCGGCCGTACCGATCACGAAGGCGCCGAGCCCCAGGGCAGCGAGGGCAAATCGTCCCCCAGGCAGACGGGATTCCCCGACGGCCATCATGGACGGGTCCTCTCTGCGGGAAGCCCGGCGGACGGCTGTTCTCCGATGAACGCAGCCGTCTGGCGCCAGATCCGTCCCTCGCGCAGGACGAGCGTTCCCACGGCCGGCCGTTCCTGGCCGCCCACGTTCATGACGGCCCGGTAGAGCAGCGTGTCGCCCTGTTCCGCGTACTCCTCGAGAGTCACCAGGCGTGGCTTCAGGGCGAGGTAGACGGACAGCCCCATCCGGATGGCCTGGGCTCCGACGAAGACCTGGTCGAATCTGATGAGCGTGGCGTCCGGCGTGTAGTTCTCCATCACCGCCTCCAGGTCTCCCGAGGCGAGCGCCGCCAGTTGCCGTTCGAGTACGGCGTGCATCTCAGCAATCTCCCTTCGTGTGTGTCGCGTTGACGGGTATCCGTACGGTCATCCAGGTGCCGCCGGGGTCGGAGCGAGCGGACATCGACCCGCCGTGGCGCTGGGTGACGATCCGGTACGACAGATGCAGTCCGAGACCGGTCCCCTTGCCCACGTCCTTGGTGGTGTAGAAGGGCTCGAAGATCCGCGAGAGCGAGTCGGCCGGAACGCCGCAGCCGGTGTCCCCGATCTCGACGGTCAGGCAGTTGCCCTGGAGGCACGTGCGCACGGTGAGGACGCCCTCTCCGCCCATGGCGTCCACGGCGTTGTCGATCAGGTTGGTCCACACCTGGTTGAGCTCGGTCGGATACCCCGTGATCGGCGGGATGTCCGGGGCGTACTGACGAACGATCCTCACCTTCGCGAGCTTGGGGCGCAGCATCGTCAGCGTTGCCTCCAGTCCTGCGGGCACCCAGAACTCCTGCCGCGGTGCCCGGTCGAGGTTGGTGTAGTCGCGGGTTGCGGCGACCAGCGCGGAGATCCGCGGGCCCGCCGTGCAGAGCTGGGTGGTCAGACCGCGAGCCTCGAGGAGCACCGACAGCTGGTCGAGCGCCGCCGGGAGAACGTGCTGTCGTATCCCGTTCACCCTCCCCACGAGCCATGCGCGGTCCAGTCCCCGCTCCGCGAGGGCGGACGCGAGCGCGGTGGGCCGCCGCGCGCCCCGCTCCCTTGCCCAGTCGTCCAATTCGTCCTCCAGGTCCGTGAGCGCGAAGGGATCGGTGTCCGCCGAGGGTGGCGTGCCTACAATCTCGGCGAGGATCTCCCGCAGGACGGAGCAATCCCGGTCGTCGGCCTCGCGGCCCCACTCCTCGGCGGTTCCGGCGAGCGCGTCGACCACCGGGCCGAGGTCCTGGGCGGCGCGCGCCACGGCGGCGGCGGGGTTGTTGAGCTCATGGGCCAGTCCGGCGGCGAGTGTGCCCAGGGCCGTGACGGTGGCCCGGTTCCTGGCCTGGACCTCCGAGGAGGTGATGCGCCAGGCCAGCACCGGCAGCAGGACGCCCGCCACGCTCGGACAGCGCGCCAGCATGTCGAAGAATGCCTGCTTGGGGCAGGAAAGGACGGTCGTCGATCCCACGGCGACTGCGGTTGCCACGTAGTCGCCGCCGGTCAGCAGCGGGAGCTCGCCGGTGAAGCGGTGGGCGGCGGGCGGCTTGCCCTCGTGTCCGTCGCCGGGGCGGGGCCGGGTGGTGTGCCGGGTCAGCAGCTCCTCGCGCCCGTCCACGATCTTGGTGACAACCAGTTCCCCGTCGAGGAGCACATGGAAATGGCTCGCGGGGTCTCCGTCTTCGAAGAGGATCTCGCCGTCCCTCAGCTGCCGTTCCCGGGTGACCGAAGCCAGCCAGTCCAGCTGGTCGTCGGTGAGGGCCGCGAAGAGCTCGATTTCCCGCAGCCGTGGGCCGCGGTGCACGGCGGGGCTCATCGCTGTGACCCGATGAGCGGGCGTCCCGGTAAGGGCTGTTCGGCGAGCGACCGATGGCGTCCGTGGTCTCGTGAGAGGACCGATATCGCGTGCGCGATGGAGACGAGGGTGGCGTGGTGGTGCCAGCCTCGGAAGGAGCGGCCCGCGAAGTCCCGGACGCCCACGTTGTCGCAGACCTCGTGCAGGTCGCGGGAGACCCGCCGGGTGAGCTTGGCGATGCGGAACAGGGCAGGGGCAGGGAGATGTCCGATGTTGGACAGCCAGTACTCCGCCGGCCTGTTGTTGGTGGGATCCGTCCAGGCTCCCACCAGGGTGAACGTGGAGGCACCCGCTCCGTGCGAGAGGGGGTCGACGGACATCGGCAGTCTGACCCGCGTGCCGGCGACCCTGGTGACACGTCGGCGCGACTGCCCGAGGTCCTGCCACTCCACGGCACCCGCCTGGTCGCCCAGCTCGCCCGCCACCCGGGAGACCGTCGCGATGCGTTGGCCGCCCAGCCCTTGGGCCGGGTCGTTGGTGACGACGGGGAGCGAGCCTTCGACCCGGAGTACGAAGGGGATGTGGCGCATGCCGAACGACATCATGACGTACGGGAGGTCGGCGTCGGTCACCGCCATCACCACGGGGCGGGGCGTGAGGCCCCAGTGCTCAGCCATCGCCAGCACCGAGTCGACGGCGCACTGGACGGGGGTCCTTGCCTGGATGTGGTCAGGGATGGCGGCACGCCTGCGCTGCTCTGGGCAGGCCACCCAGCTGGCAGGCAGGGCGAGTTGCCAGTCCGCGGGGCAGCTCGCTTCCTGGGAGGCCAGCCAGATGCCGGAGCTCTGCTGGCAGTTGGTCACCCGGCCGAGGCCGGTCGCGAACTGGCGCTCCACGCCCACGGAGTGTTTTCCGGCCTTGGGCACGGCGAGGGTTTCCACGATCCAGGCATGCGGCCTGATTTCGCGGTCCAGGTAGCCGGCGAGGGACTGCCGAACCGGCTTCCAGTCCCACGGGGACGTGCTGATGAATTGCTGGAGGCTCTGCATCGCCGCACTACCGACGACAGCGGCTATACCCCTCATCGTCTTGCGCCCCTCCGCCAGGAGCAGGCCGCGGACGTACATTTCTCCCCAGCGCCGCTGATCACTTCTCGGGATGGAGGAGAGCAGGAGCCGACACAGTCTGTCCACGCGGTCCTGAGAAAGCGAAAGCCGATCGAATCCGTTGGGCCCGACGTCCACACAAATCCCTCCTCGCGGCAGAGCGCGAATACCAGAACTGGCGGGAAAGATTCACTGAACCGGGCGATCCGGAATAAGAATGCGCCATCCGGTCGGCGGGGGTTCCCGGATACAGTCTGCACCCCTGCGCTCACTTCAACCTCTGGGAACGACTCTCAGAGAGGGCTGACTGCCAAGCCACATCAACACCATTCATCGGCGCCTTTCGCCCACCCCTGAACCAGGCGGTGGGCCGTTTTCCGCCAGCAATTAAACCGGATCACGCAAGTCCGGCCAAGCCCGCCGGGTCCACCCTTAGCGTGTTCCATATGTGCAAAGGCCACCGAAACCAAGAGACCTAACAAATCGAAGCAGGCGCCATTGACAGTGTGTAAGGCCGTGGGTATTGCATGGAGTTCGCCGGTACAGGCCAAAAGGAAGGCCGCACGAAGAAATGTCTGCAAACCTCCCGAATGTGGCCGTGACGGATGTGCCGGTCGTTCTTGGGGTGGTACTCCGGATCCTGGCGCAGGTAGGGCTGATCCTGTACCTCGTGGGTGTTGGCCATGAACTCGGCCGGTACTCCTGCCTGCAGGGCGGTCGCGCGGTCACGGGTGTGGCCATCAAGGTCTCGGACTGCCGATGGCCCTGGAGGTGTCGGGCGGCGCCGTCGTCCACGGCAAGCTGAGCGTGGACGGCGGCGTACCCCTCGCCCTGTACACGAGACTCGGAGGCGTACACCGCGTTCGTCATCATGGCCCTGGCCACCACGGCCATGACCGGCCCTCTGCTGTCCCGGCGCACTCTGACGCCGGCGGGCATCAGTCATGGCACAGCACCGACTCCTCGAGGTCGAGGTCGTGCATGACGCGTCGCAGCACCTCGTGGGTGATCCGGCCCTGTCTGCACAGCTCGACGAAGACCCGGCGTTCGGCCGCGAGCATCTCCCGCCGAAGTCTCCGGTAGGCGGCGGTCGGAGTCTCACGCCGCTCCACCGACGTGTTCGCCCGCACCCGCTCCCAGGCGGTGGCGCGGCGGTGCTCGGCCACCTGTCTCAGCCGGTCGATCACATGCTGGGGCGGCGTGTCGCCGTCCGCGCCGACCAGTTCTTCGACCCGGGCCCAGCCCGCGTCGGCGGCCGCCTCCTGCGCCACGGCCTCGGCCAGGTCGTCCTTGTGCGCCTCCCTCGACTCCTTCGGTCCGATCAGGCGCACCACCAGGGGGAAGGTGAGCCCTTGGAGCAGGAGCGTGCCGAGGACGACACTGAAGGTCAGGAAGAGCAGGAGTTCACGGTGCGGCAGTTCCGCCGGGACAGCGAAGGCGGCGGCCAGCGATACGACCCCGCGCATGCCGGCCCAGGAGATCAGGGCAGGCAACTGCCAGGGTGGGGAGGGGTCGCGTTCGCGGATGCGGGCCGAGAGCCGGCGTGGGAGGTAGGTCGCCGGGAAGATCCAGCAGATACGCACCACCAGGACAGTTGCGAAGACCGCGGCCCCGTACCGGCCGAGAGCGGCGGGGTCCATGCTGTGCAACGCAGCGAGCACCGGCCGGAGTTGGAGGCCGATCAGGGCGAAGACGACCGATTCCAGCAGGCAGGTGGTCAGCCGCCAGGTGGCCCTCTCCTGCAGCCGGGCCTCGTGCGAGAGCCCGGTGGAGTGATGCCCGAGGTACAGCCCGGCGGCCAGCACAGCCAGCACGCCCGAGGCATGCAGGGACTCAGCCACCGCGTACGCGGCGAACGGTACGACCAGCGACAGCGCGTTCTCCGCGACCGGGTCGCCGAGCCAGTTCCGCAGCCGCCGCACCGGAACGGCGAGCAGCAGTCCGACCGCCACACCCCCGCAGGAGACGATGAGGAACTCGCCGACACCGTGCAGGATTGAGCTGGTGGCGCCGAGGGCGACCGCCACCGTGAGCCGGAAGGCCGTCAGACCGGTGGCGTCGTTGACGATGCTCTCCGCCACCAGGATGGTCACGATCCGGCGCGGCAGCCCCAGCCGGCGGGCCAGGGCGACGGCCGCCACCGCGTCGGTCGGCGCGAGGATCGCCCCGAGGACGAAGGCCACGGGCCACGGCATCCCCGGAACGACCGCGTGGGCCACCACCCCGACCACGCCGGTGGTGAACAGGACGAGGCCGACGGAGAGCAGGCCGATGGGGCGGGCGTTGGCCCGCAGGTTCAGGTACGAGCTCTCCAGAGCGTCGGCGTAGACCAGCGGTGGGAGGAAGACCAACAGGGCGAGTTCGGGGTCGAGGTGGTAGTCGGGCACGCCCGGGACGAAGGAGACCACGAGTCCCGCGACGACCAGGGCGATCGGCACCGACACCCCGGCCCGCCGGGCTCCAGCCGACACCAGGGTCGCGCCGACGGCGAGGAGCAGGACCTCCGTCATGACTCCTCCGGCCGCAGCCACAGGGCGCCCAGCGGAGGCAGCACCACCGAGGCGCTGGCCGGGAATCCCTGCCAGTCCCGCGGCTCGACCTCGACGGCGCCGAGATTACCGATGCCGCTGCCGCCGTAGTACAGGGCATCAGTGTTGAGGACCTCTCGCCAGCCACCGGAGCAAGGGAACGCGAGCCGTGGGGTGCGGCGTTGCGGGGAGAAGTTGTAGGCGCACACGAGTGGGTCGCCGTGGGCGTCGTACCGGACGAACGAAAGGACATTGTCCCCGGCCGCGTCCGCGTCGATCCAGCGGAACCCCTCGGGGGAGGTATCGCGTTGCCAGAGCGCCGGGGTCCCCCGGTGGATCCGGTTGAGATCGCGGACCAGATCGCGTACGCCTCGATGGGCGGCGGACTCAGGGGACGCCCCGTCGAGCAGCTCCCAGTGCAGGGAGCCGTCGTGCCACCACTCGTCCGGTTGCGCGAACTCCTGGCCCATGAAGAGCAGTTGCTTCCCCGGGTGAGCCCACATGAAGGCCAGGTAGGCGCGCAGGTCGGCGAGCTGCCGGCACCGCTCCCCGGGCATCTTGCCCAGCAGGGAGCCCTTGCCATGCACGACCTCGTCGTGGCTGATCGGCAGGACGAAATTCTCGGCGTGGGCGTACACCATGGGGAAGGTCATGCCGGTGTGGTGGTGCCGCCGGTGCTCGGGGTCCTGGCGCATGTAGTCGAGCGAGTCGTGCATCCAGCCCATGTTCCACTTCAGGCCGAAGCCGAGTCCGCCGGAGTCGGTGGGGCGGGTCACGCCGTCCCAGGCGGTGGATTCCTCGGCGATGGTGAAGACGCCCGGGCAGCGCCGGTAGACGGTTGAGTTGAGCTCCTGGAGGAAGGCGATCGCGTCGAGGTTCTCCCGGCCGCCATGGGCGTTGGGCCGCCACTGACCGTCCTCCCGGGAGTAGTCGAGGTAGAGCATCGAGGCCACGGCGTCCACGCGCAGGCCGTCGACGTGGAACTCCTCGCACCAGTACACGGCGTTCGCCACCAGGAAGTTGCGCACCTCCGGGCGGCCGTAGTCGAAGACGAGCGTCCCCCAGTCGGGATGGACGCCCCGCAGTGGGTCAGGGTGCTCGTACAGCGGGAATCCGTCGAACCGGGCGAGCGCCCAGTCGTCCTTGGGGAAATGCGCGGGGACCCAGTCGACGATCACGCCGATTCCGGCGCGGTGGAAGGCGTCGACGAGGTGGCGGAAGTCGTCCGGGGTACCGAGGCGGGCGCTGGGGGCGTAGTACGAGGTGACCTGGTAACCCCAGGAACCGCCGAAGGGGTGCTCGGCAACCGGCAGGAACTCGACGTGCGTGAAGCCGAGATTCTTGACGTATCCCGGCAGAACGTCGGCGAGTTGGCGGTACGACAGTCCCGGCCGCCAGGAGCCGAGGTGAACCTCGTAGATGCTCAGCGGCGCCTCGTGCGGCGGCTGCGAATCCCGCCCCGCCATCCACTCTGCGTCCGTCCACTCGAACCGGGAGGCGTGGATCCGCGAGGCCGTCCCGGGTGGGCACTCGGCGGCGAAGGCGAAGGGGTCCGCCTTCTGCCGGACGCGGCCGTCGACGCCGCGGATCTCGTACTTGTACAGGTCGCCTTCCTCCGCCCCGGGGATGAACAGCTCCCACACCCCGGACGAGCCCAGCCGCCGCATCGGATGCGCGCCGCCGTCCCAGTCGTTGAAGTCGCCGACCACGCGCACGGAATGGGCGCCGGGCGCCCACACCGCGAACGACGTGCCGCCCGCGCGGGGGTGCGCGCCCAGGACGCGCCAGAGCTGCTCGTGCCTCCCCTCGGCGATCAGATGGAGGTCGAGCTCCCCGAAGGCGGCCGGGGTCCTGGTGTCAGTGACGGTCACCATGAAGTCCTCGAAGTCCTCGTCAGGCGTCGGATGGTGAAGATGTGGGCGACCTGGCCCCGGTACGGATCAAGCCGCACGTAGTTCTCCCGGCCCCAGCGGTACGTGGCGCCGCCCAGCTCGTCGCGGACGTCGAACAACTCTGCGTCCTGTAGACCGAGTTCGGCGAGATCCGGGCGGACCGTGGCGTGGTGGGCCCGGTGCGGATCGAGGTTGATCACCACCAGGACGGTGTCGTCGCCGTCGGGGGTCTGCAGCCGCTTGGAGAAGCAGAGGATCGCCTCGTTGTCGCGGCGGTGGAAACGGAGGTTGCGCAGGTGATGCAGGGCCGGATGGGCCTCACGGATCCGGTTGAGGGTGGTGATGAGGGGTGCGATGGACCGCCCGTCGGCCTCTGCGTCCCAGTCGCGCGGCCGGTACTCGTACTTCTCGGAGTGGGCGTACTCCTCGGCACCGGGTGTCGCGGGGGTCGCCTCACACAGCTCGAAGCCGGCGTAGACGCCCCAGGCCGGGGACGCCATGGCCGCGAGCACGGCACGAACCGCGAAGGCCGCGCGCCCGCCCGTCTGCAGGTACTCGGGGAGGATGTCCGGGGTGTTCACGAAAAGGTTGGGCCGCAGGTACGCGGCCGACCCCTCGCCGTCGAGACCGGACAGTTCACACAGGTACGACTCCACCTCGGGGCCGGTGTTGCGCCAGGTGAAGTAGGTGTAGGACTGGTGGAATCCGACCCGGGCCAGGGTGCGCAGCATCGCCGGACGGGTGAACGCCTCGGAGAGGAAAAGCACGTCCGGGTCGATGCGGTGGATGTCGGCGATCAGCCGTTCCCAGAAATTGACGGGTTTGGTGTGCGGGTTGTCCACGCGGAAGATCCGCACGCCCTGCTCCATCCAGTGCCTGAGGAGCCCCACGCACGCCTCATGGATGCCGTCCGGGTCCGCGTCGAAGTCCAGGGGATGGATGTCCTGGTACTTCTTCGGTGGGTTCTCGGCGCAGGCGATGGTGCCGTCGGCCTGTCGCCGGAACCATTCGGGGTGCTCACGCAGCCACGGGTGGTCCGGGGAGCACTGGAGCGCGAAGTCGAGGGCGACCTCCATGCCGAGGTCGCGCGCGGTGCGCACGAAGTGGCGGAAGTCCTCAGGCGTACCGAGGTCCGGATGGATCACGTCGTGCCCACCGGCCGGTGAGCCGATGGCCCACGGCGAGCCGGGGTCGTGCGGGCCGGCGGTCAGAGTGTTGCCGGGTCCCTTACGGTGCCGAATTCCGATGGGATGGATGGGCGGCAGGTACACCACCTGGAAGCCCATCGCGGCGATGGCGGGCAGCCGCCGGGCAGCCGTGCGGAAGGTTCCGGAGACGGGCGGGCTGTCCGCGCTGAGGACGGCGCCCTCCGAGCGCGGGAAGAACTCGTACCAGGCGCCGTACAGCGCCCGTTCACGGTCCACCCGCAGCGGCAACTCCACACCGTGGGTGAGGAGTTCGCGCAGCGGATGCCGTTCCAGCACGTCGCTCACATCGGGGGCCAGCGCGGCAGCGAGCCGTACGGCCCTGGGGCGGCCGGTGTCCCTCAGAGCGGCCGCCGTATCGGCGAGAAGGACCTGGGCGGGGGTGCCGGCCACCGCCGGTGCGAGCGCCACACGTTCCAGCAGCCTGGCACCCTCCTCCAGGGTGAGGTCGACGTCGATGCCCGCGGGGACCTTGGCCGTGGCCGCCCGCCGCCAGGTGGCGAACGAGTCGCTCCAGGCGTCGACGCGGAAGGTCCACTCCCCCACCCGGTCCGCCACGATCCGAGCCGTGTAGCGGTCGGTGCCGCGGACCGGCTCCGTCATCCGGACCGGGAGATGCTGCTCGCCGTCCGGTCCAGTCACTACGACGTGTGCGGCCAACTCCTCATGTCCCTCACGGAAGATCGTGGCGGCGACCTCGACAGGCTCACCTGGTACCGCTCGCGCGGGCCTGCGTCCGCCGTCGACGCACGGACGGACATCCGTGATCGGGATACGGCCCACGGCGGCATCGGAGGTGATGCAGCGAGGGCGGAACTCCTCTTCCAGCAGCCGTGCCAGGACGACCCGTCCCAGCAGGCCGTCGTCGGTCAGTTCGATCGTCATCGGAACGCGGAACCTCCCCATCCTCGGTGCTGTCGGTTCAGATCAGTGACTGGTAGACCGCGTGTACCCGCTGAGCAACCGTGGTCCAGGAGAATCGGTCCTCCGCTCGACGGCGGCCCGCTCGCCCCATGCGGTGGGCCCGCTCCGGATCCGCCAGCAGCCCATTGACGTGCACCGCTAGGCCCTTGGCGAACGCCTCCTCGTCGGTTACGGGTGGGACCAGCAGACCCGTCTCCCCGTCGGCAACCACTTCCGGAATGCCACCGACGGCTGTGGCCACGACTGGCGTACCGCACGCCATCGCTTCGAGGTTGACGATGCCCATCGGCTCGTACACGGACGGGCAGACGAACGCATCAGCCCGCGACAGGAGTTGGCGCAAGGCGTCGTGCGACAGCGGTTCCCGGACGAGCACCACGTCGGCACCCCTGCCGGTCACCTCCCGGGCGAGCGCGGTGAACTCCTCCGCGAGCTCGGGCGTGTCCGGGGCACTCACGCACATCACCAACTGGGTGCCGGGGGTCAGATGGGGCGCGGCCCGGAGCAGACGGAGCAGCCCCTTCTGCCGTGTCAGGCGAGCAACGCAGGCCACGACAGGCCGGTCGGTGCGCACTCCCAGAGGCGCGAGCCGGGAGGTGTCGGTCGCGGGGGTGAACTCATCGGTGTCGATGCCGTTGTGGATCACGACGACCCGGTGGGGGTCCAGGCCGGGCCAGCAGCGCAGGAGGTCCTGCCGCATCGCGCCCGACACGGCGATCACCACGTCTGCGGCCTCGATGGCGGTGCGTTCGGCCCAGCTGGAGAGTGCGTAACCGCCGCCGAGCTGCTCCGCCTTCCACGGGCGCAGCGGCTCCAGGCTGTGGGCGGTGACGACGTGCGGTATGCCGTGGTACAGCTTGGCGAGGTGGCCGGCGATGTTGGCGTACCAGGTGTGACTGTGGACCACATCGGCTCCGGCTGTGGCCGCCGCCATGGCCGGGGCGATGCCCATCGTCTGCAACGCGGCGTTGGCGTCGGCGAGTTCAGCGGGCGTGCGGAGGCCGGTGACGTTCGCCTCCTGGCGGGGCTCGCCGAAGCAGTGCACCCGTAGGTCGACCAGTCGCCTCAGCTGCCGGGTCAGGTGGTCGACATGGACGCCTGCGCCGCCGTAGACGTGCGGTGGGTACTCGCGGCTGAGCAGGTCGACACGCATCATGCCGCCTCCCCGAGTCCGCGCAGCACGTCCTGCAGGCTGGCCAGGTCGGAGCCGGGCGGGATGCTCGCGCCACTGCGGATGTCGAGCCGCGGATACACTCTGACGCCGCTCAGCCGGACGCCCTCGCCCACCCGCACTTCGTCCCCGAGGGCGCAGAAGCCCCAGAGGACCACGGCATGGTCGGCGGTGGAGCGGATGTCGACCATCGCCCCGAGGTAGGCGTCGAAGATCCTCGCGCCGGGCCCGATCATGCTGTGGTCGCCGCAGGCGACGCCCCGCAGCACACTGCCCGCGCCGATGTCCACGCCGTCGCCGATGTCGGACTCGGCGATGACGGCGCCGGGTCCTATCTCCACGTCCCGTCCGATGCGGACGCCGGGTCCGATCAGGACCGTCCCGTCGGCGATCTTCTCCGCGAGTGTGCGCCCGGTGGCCTCGTCCTTCAGGTGCAGACTGCTTTCGTGGATCCGGGCGCGGCCGCTGAGCACCGGGTACTCGTCGCGGAGCACCTCGCGGAGTGTGGTCAGGTAGTCGCGGGGGCTTCCCAGGTCGCCGAACCTGGTGATCGGGTGGGAGGCGACACGGTGGCCGTGGCCGACGAGGTACGGCAGCAGGTTCCCGCCCCAGTCCAGGCTGCGGCGGGCGAGTGAGTCGAGCGCCGGTTCACGGCCGGCGATGCGCAGCCGCTCGCAGTCGACCAGGTACATGCCCGCGTTCGTCTCGACCCGTCCACCGCCAATGGTCCGCAGGGCCGGCTTTTCGAGGAAACGGTTCACCAGACCGTCGGGGCCACGTCGTACGACCCCGTACTTGCCCGCCGCCTCGGCGGCCGGCCGGAGCACCGTGGCCACCGTGACCACGGCGTCGGCGGCCCGGTGGGCGCGGACCATGGCGGCCAGGTCGAAGTCGAAGACCGAGTCGGACGGGAAGACGAGCGCGAGGCCGCCGAGGTCCCAGTGCTCCAGGCAGCGCAGCGTGGCCTCGCCGGAGCCGGTGTTGGCGCCGTCGAAGCGGGTCCGGGAGTAGCGGACCGAGACGCCGAGCCGCTCGCCGTGCTCCAAGATGGCTTTGGTCTGGGCGCGGTTCTCGCCGCCGTTGGCGGCCACGTAGAACCGGTGAACACCCTGGGCGCGCAGGGCGTCCACGGCCCACTCGATCAGGCTGCGGCCGGCCAGGCCCATCACGGCCTTGCTGCGCAGATGGTCGCGGGAGTTCAGGGTCAGCGGCCTGGCCCGCACTCCCTGGCCGCCGACCAGGGCTATCGCGGAGATCCGATCCGTTGTCGCACTCACCGGAGTCCTCTCAGTCCTCTCAGTTCTGGTGCAGCTCAGTTCTCGTGCAGCAGGGAGGGAATGACCGAGCGCAGCCGTGCCACCAGGGGATGGTCCGGGTGGGCGTCGGCGAACAGCCGATCACCGGCGACGCAGGCCAGCTCCGGCGCGTACGGCAGCACGGCCCGCGCGGTCGAGCCGTAGGCGGCCTCGGCGCGCTTACGGGCCGCCTCGCCGGGCACGCCGGGCGGCACCATGTTCACCACGAGCGCCCGGCGTGGGCAGCCGAGCTGGCTCGCGAACTCGAGGGTCTCGGCGGCGCCGGTGAGATCGAGGCGGCAGGACCGCGTCATCACGACCAGGGTCTGCGCGCTGGCCACCGCGGTCACCGTCTCGTTGTTGATGCCCGCGTGGGTGTCGAGCAACAGCACGTCGAGGCGGAGGGCCTCGATGAGCTGGTCGAAGCCCTCGCGCAGCAGGCCCACGTCATATCCCTGGGCGATGATCTCGTGGATGCCGGCGGCCTCTGCCCGTGCGGGCACCAGGAACAGCTCTCCGCCCGACGTAGCGCCGGGCACCGGGCTCGCGGCTTCCTCGACCTCGCACCGGCCGATCAGGTAGTCGGCGAGGGTGCGCCGCGGCGCGAGGTCCGTGATACCGAAGAGCACATGGGCCGCCGGTGACTGGATGTCGGTGTCCACCAGGGCGACGCGGTGTCCGGCCGCGGCCGTCAGCCGGGCCAGGTTCGCCGCGACGCTGGACCTTCCGGTACCGCCCCGGTGCGAATGCATTGCGATGATCTGTGCCATGAACCGTCCGATCCTGTCCGGTCGTCGTCCAACCTCGTAGGGGGTGCACCGAGGCCGGGTCAGCCCGGGGTGACCGTGCGGTGGACGGCCATCATGGTGATGTCGTCGTGCTGCTCCGCCGCACCGCTGTGCTCCCGCAGCGCCGACTCCACGCGCTCCAGCAGCGCCCGGCCGGACGGTGCGGGCTCGCGCAGCAGCTGAAGGACGCGTTCGTCACCGAAGAACTCGCCCTCGGCGTTGCGGGCCTCGGGTACGCCGTCGGTGTAGACGAAGAGCGTGTCGCCGGGACGTACTTGCGCATGCCCAAGGGAGAACGCGCAGTCGGGGATGACACCGACGGCCGGACCGGTCGGCTCCAGGGGCTGGGGGTCGCCGCCCTCCGCGGCGACGAGGAGCGGAGGGTTGTGCCCACCGTTGATGTAGACGAGGCTTCCGGTGGCCGGATCCAGGACGCTGAAGAACATCGTCGCGAAGTAGCCCTGTCCGCTGTGGTTGCGGGTGAGGTAGCCGTTCGTGCCGACGACCGCGTTCATCAGCGGCGTCGCGCCCACGACCGGGATCACGGGCGAGTGGTCACTGCTCACCGTGGGCTGATGGGTGGTCATCAGGTTCTGCAGGCCGCTGTGTTCGGCGGTGTGCCGCAGCAGGCTGCGGATCAGCGCCATGAACAGGGCGGCGCCCACACCCTTGTCACAGACGTCGGCGACGACGAGGGCGAGCCTGCGACGGTTGACCATCTCGAAGACGTCGTAGAAGTCGCCGGCCACGTTGCGGGCCGGGCTGAAGCGCACATCGAGGTCCCAGCCGTCGAGCGTCGGAAGCCCCTCGGGCAGGAAGCCCTCCTGGATCTCCCGCCCGATCTTCAACTCGCGCTCATAGCTGAGGAGTTCGGCCTGCGCCGCCACCTCCTCCATGGTCCGGCTCAGCTTGGCGCGTTCGTAGCAGCTGCGCAGCCGCGCACGGACCAGGGGCGGCAGGAAGGGCGGGACGATGTAGTCGTGGCCGAGCCTGATGTGCTGCTCGATGGTGGTGAAGTCCTGGTCGGCGTAGACCACGACGATCGGTGTCCGGCCCGACTCGCTCATCCTGCGGCTCACCGCCCGGACAGCACGCGGCTGCATGGCTGCCGGTGCCAGCAGAACCTCGGCGGCGGGGGCCGGTCCGCCGACGGCGGCCGCGACGGCCTCGTCGGGGGTGCGGATCTCGACCGCCACGTCGGCGTGGGCGAGGGCGGTCAGCAGGTCTTGGGGCGGATTCCTCTCCTGGTCCACCAGGAGAGCGGTGACGTCGGGCATGTCGGCCTCACTTCGGGGGCTCTGCGTGATCGTGGCGACGGATCACGAGCGTGCTGCTGTTGTGACCGTCGGTGTAGTGGTGGCGGAAGTCGTCGAGGGCGGTGAGCGCGAGGTGGATGCCGAGGCCGCCGATGGGGCGCTCGGACAACGGGAGGTCGGTGCGTGGGGGAAGGCGGTTCGCGCTGGGGTCGAAGCGGGGCGTGTCGTCCTCCAGCCGGATCCAGACGGTGTGCTCGTCCATCCCGCCCGTGAGGCGTAACTCCCCCTCGCTGCCGCGGTATCCGTGCATGACCACGTTGGTGGCCAGCTCGTCGGTGGCGAGCCGCAACCGGTAGGCAGCCTCGGTGGGCAGCCCGGCCCGTTCGGTCAGCTCCCCCACATAGGCCGCGACGTCCTCGAGGGAGGTGAGTGCGGCGGACAGGCGTAGGGCGTTCATCTGCGCGGCCCGTCTGTCGTCACTCGTCGGCGAGCGTGACGCTGCGGTCGAAGCCGGCCTGCCGTATCGTCCGGGCCACGGGTGCGCTCGCCCCCGCGACGGTGATCCGGACGTCGTCGCCCATCTTCTGGCGGGCGAAGACGAGTGAGCGCAGCCCCGCACTCGCCATGTAGGTGAGGTCGTGGGCGCGGATGACGACGTGGGTGACGCCGGCGGCCGCGGCCTTCTCGATCGTGTCGTGGAAGGCGGGGGCGCCGACGGCGTCGAGTTCGCCGCTGAGGCTGATGGTCGCGGTGTCGGTCGTCGTGGTGACCGAGACGGTGAAGGCCACGGCTGAGGTCTCCGTTTCTGTGCGTGTCGTCGGGTGGTGCGGGGCTCAGGTGCGGGCGAGCAGGATCACGGTCGAGCGGGGCGCGATCCGGTAACTGTCCGGGACCGTCAGGGGTGCTTCGTCGCCGGTCTCGCGGACGTCGTAGGGGGATGCCGCCGCGGTGTCGGCGACGAGGTGCCAGGTGGTTCCGGGTTCTGGGCGCGGCAGCTGAAGGTCGTGCGCATCCCAGTGGCCGTTCATCGCGATGTAGATCTGCTCGCCGCCGGTGGAGCGCATCAGCGCCAGGAGTCTGCTCTCCGGGGACCAGTCGGGTTCCCAGGCCCGTACGCCGTGCCAACTGATGCCGTCGGGCGAGTGGGCGGCGCCGCGCAGGGCCGGGTGCGCCCGGCGGAAGGCGATCAGGGAGCGCGCGAACCGGTGCAGTTCCGCGTGGGTGTCGCGCAGGGTCCAGTCCAGCCACGACAGCTCGTTGTCCTGGCAATAGGTGTTGTTGTTGCCCAGCTGGGTGCGGGCCGTCTCGTCACCCGCGAGCAGCATCGGGACCCCCTGGCTGGTGAGCAGGATCGCCAGGGCGTTCTTCATCTGCCGCATCCGCAGCCGGAGGATCTCCGGGTCGTCGGTGGGGCCCTCGGCACCGCAGTTCCAGCTGTTGTTGTCGTTCGCCCCGTCGGCGTTGCCCTCCCCGTTGGCCTCGTTGTGCTTGTCGTTGTACGCGACCAGGTCATGGAGGGTGAATCCGTCGTGTGCGGTGACGAAGTTGACGGAGGCGGTGGCGCCGCGACCCGTGTAGAGGTCCGGTGAGCCGACGAGCCGGGTCGCCAGTTCGGAAACCGTGCCGGCGTCGCCCTTGAGGAACCGCCGCACGGTGTCGCGGTACTTGCCGTTCCACTCCGCCCAGCGCCCGTACGCGGGGAATGTGCCGACCTCGTACAGCCCGGCCGCGTCCCACGCCTCGGCGATCAGCTTGCAGTGGCGCAGGACCGGGTCGTGGGCGAGCTGCTCGAGGAGCGGCGGGTTGCTGAGGGGGGTCCCGTCCGGGGCCCGGTCGAGGATGGCGGCCAGGTCGAAGCGGAAGCCGTCCACGTGGTATTGCGACACCCAGTGGCGCAGACACCCGAGGACGAAGTCGCGCACCACGGGGTGGTTGCAGTTGACCGTGTTGCCGGTGCCGCTGAAGTTGTAGTAGTCACCGGTCGGCGTGAGCATGTAGTAGGTGGCGTTGTCGAGGCCGCGGAAGGAGATCGTCGGCCCCTGTTCGTTGCCTTCCGCCGTGTGGTTGAAGACGACGTCGAGGATGACCTCGATGCCCGCCGCGTGCAGTTCCTTGACGAGGGTCTTGAACTCGTCGGCCTGCATGCCGAAGCGGCCCGTCGCGGCGTATCCGGCCTTCGGGGAGAAGAAGCCGATGGTGTTGTAGCCCCAGTAGTCGAGGAGCGGCTCCCCCGTTGTGGGGTGACTGCGCGGATTGTCGTGCTCGTCGAACTCGAAGACGGGCATGAGTTCGACGCAGTTGACGCCCAGGTCCTTCAGGTACGGGATCTTCTCCCGCAGGCCCGCGTAGGTACCCGGGGCCGACACCCCCGACGAGGGGTGCCGGGTGAAGCCGCGTACGTGCAGCTCGTAGACGACCAGGTCCTCGGCCGGGATGCGCAGCGGTGCGTCGTCGCCCCAGTCGAAGTCGTCGAGGACCAGCCGGGACCGGTAGGGACAGGGGCGGTCGCGGTCCGATGCGGTGCCCCACTCGTCCCGCCCCGAGATCATCCGGGCGTACGGGTCGGTCAGCACCTGGGACACGTCGAACCGGTCACCGCGCTCCGGGTCGAAGGGGCCCTCGGCGCGGAAGCCGTACTCCAGGCTCTCCGCCTCCAGGCCGAACACGGTCATCGCGTACACGCTGCCGATGCGGAACGACGGCGGGAACTCCAGTTCTGACAGCGGCTCCCGCGCTCCGGGCTCGAAGAGCACCAGCCACATCCGGGTGGCGCGGTCGGAGTAGACCGAGAAGTTGACCCCGCCGGGGACGAGGGTGGCGCCGAACGGCAGCGGGTGGCCGGCCCGGACTCCGTAGCCGGAGATCTGGTGCGTGGGGTAGGCGTCGATGCGCTCACGGCTGTCGAGTGACGTCATTGGCCCGCCGCTCCTGGTTCGAGGGACGCCTTGTCGCGGACGTCGAAGAAGTCGAGGAAACCGGTGGAGGACATGACGAACCTGACCTCCTCCGACAGACCGACCAGGATGGTCGTGCTCTGCCGGCGCACCGCCTGGCGGTGCACCAGGAGCAGGGTGCGCAGCCCCGCGCTGGAGATGTACGGCACGTGGGTGAGGTCGATGACTGTGGTGCGGTCGGATCCGACGAGCGGCAGGATCCGCTCCTGAAGCGCGGCCGAGGTGACGCTGGTGATCTCGCCCATGAGTTCCACGACCGTGGCACCGTCCACGTCATGGGATCGGACCTGCACTTCGGCGGTCATGAGCGCGGCTCCCGTTCCGGGGAGGGTTCCAGGCGCACACGCACCTTCACGCGCTCCAAACCCCGCTGGGGCAGCCGTACGGTGAGGGCGTCGGCGTCGTAGTCGTCGTGCGCAGAACCCGCGACCTCGACTTCCGCGATGCGCACGGAGCCCGCCGGCAACAGGTCGGGCGCGACGCGCAGCACACCGCCGTCGAGTCCGGACGGGTCCGGCTTGAACCAGAAGTCCATCGGCTTGCCGTGGATCAGCAGGTTGTTGTAGACGGCGGCCAGGTAGCACAGCTCGGCGGAGTGGTACATGGACATCGAGTGACTGCCCTTGAGCCGCTCGGTGCCGAGCAGATACGGCAGGCCGGAGGCGAGGACGTTGAAGTAGACGGCGCCCTCGTCGTGGTCGAGGAAGAACGTGTTGTAGAAGGACTCCGCCCGGCGCGCCTCCTGCAGGAAGTCCTCACGGCCGGTCGTCCCGCGCAGGATCAGATAGGCGAGGATCGCCTGCTCCTGCTGCCACCACGCCTTGCGGTCGTGCCAGGCGAAGCGGTGGAACTCCTGCCCGGCGGAGCGGAGCCGCTCGACGACGTCGTACCAGCCGCCGCGTCGGAGGTCACTGCCGACCGCGGGCATCGACTCGCCGATTCCGACAGCGGTGTCGAGGTACTCCGGCTTGGGACGCAGCGAGTGCATCCGCATCAGGTTCCAGGCGATCTTGAGGTTGTGGCCGACGACCGCCCGGTCCTGCTGCCAGCCGTGGGTGGTGTCGTGCGACCAGTCGCGGTGGAACCGCTCCTGCACGAACGGGCTGTTCTTGCGGTCGGGGAAGCGCTCGACGATGGTGTCGAAGGTGTACTCGAGCATGCGCGCGTACCGCTCGTCGCCCGTGGCCAGGTAGAGGTTGATCAGGTAGGCCGGCGCGTGGTCGCCGACCGAGTTCCAGTTCTTGCGGTCCCGGTTGGGGCCCAGGGACTCGTGGTCGGCGCGGAAGAGGATCGGGTCGACGTGCGAGAAGTAGCCGCCCTGCTCCCGGTCGAGGAAGAACTTGTCGAACAGCCGCAGCGTCGCGTCGGCGTCGCTCTTGATCCGAGGGTCGGCGGTGACGCGATAGGTCTGGACGGGACCCGCGAGCGCGTAGATCTGCTCGTACATCGGGATCGCGTCGTAGTCGTCGGAGAACTCCGAGGTGAACAGCTTCTTCTCGGTCTCTCCGTCCACGCTGAGCCCGTGGTACCAGTAGACGACGTCCTCCTCGGGGTCGACGACGCGCATGTGCTCCCGCAGGTAGGCGGTGCCGCGCTCGGCGACCTCCAGGTACTCGTCGTTGCCCGTCAGCATGAACGCGGACGCCATGCCGTAGACCAGCCGGGAGATGGTGTCGGTCTCCTGGATGTGGCTGGCTGTCTTGTCACCGCCGAGCCTCAGCTGGGTGCGGTACTGCGTGTAGTCCACGGGTCCGTCGCCGAACTGGGCGCGGCGATAGAAGCCGGCGATGCTCTCCAGCTGCCGTATCCACCAGTCGGACTCCTCGAACCGGAAGGTGCCGGGCCGCCGCCCCGGGAAGACCAGGCGCTTGGCCTCGATACGGGTCGTGCCGCCCTCGGGGTAGAAGACCGCGTACGCGAAGAGGAAGCGGTCGGGTTCGAGCATCGCGTCGAGATGGGAGCCTGCGTCGGCGTACGGTTCCTCGAGGTTGTGCAGGACCTCGGCGGCCACCTCGCCGGAGACGAAGACCTCGAGTTCGCGGTCGTCGGCGGTGGACAGCCGCAGGAGCCGGGTCTCGCGGTCGTACGAGGTGACGTGGCCTGCGATGGTCTCGGAGAACGTGAAGTTCATCGCGTCAGGTGTCTCAGACATGGAGTGGGGCGTCCCCTTCCTGAATGTGGTCGTCCTGGAATCCCTGGCCGACTTCCACGACCACGCCGTCGGGGTCGCGGAGCCATACGGTGCGCCAGCCGGGGACGACGTCGTCGAAGCCGAGCGGGCCGAGAGTGACGTCGGCCGCGTCGCCCATGGCGGCGAGGAGCTCGTCGACGCTGTCGGTCTGGAACGCGATGTGGCGGACCGCGCCGGGGGCCGTGGGGCCGTCGTCGCGGCCGGGGACGGCCCGTTCCTCGCGGGCCGGGAAGAGTTCGAGGTAGGCGTCGCCCTGGCGGAGGAAGACGATCTGCCGGTCGCCCACGGGCACCACACGGGCCCGGTGGAATCCGAACCAGCGGGTGTAGAACTCCTCGGTCCGCCGCTGGTCGCGGCAGTTGAGGCCGACGTGGGACCAGTGCATCAACGGGCCCTTCTCTGGATGAGCAGGTCGATGAGCCGGCGGGCGAAGACGTGGTGATGCTCGCCGGTGCGGGCGGTCAGCAGGTCGCCGTCGAGGACGACGTCCTGGTCCACGTACTCGGCGCCCATGTTCCGCACGTCGCCGACGAGGTTGTTGTGGCAGACGACCTTGCGGCCGCGGACCACCTGGGGGACGGCGGAGGCCAGCCACATGCCGTGGCAGATGATCCCCTTGACCAGGTCCGGCTCGGCGAAAGCGCGGCGCAGCAGCTCGGTGGCGGGGGCGGGCCGGGTGACGTCCTCGCTGTAGCGCAGGCGGTCGGCGACCATGCCGGAGGGCACGATGAGCGCGGCGTACTCGCGCAGTTCGGCGTCCGTGAGGTCTTCGATGCCGCGTACGACGGTGAACGGGGCCCGGTACTCGTGCCCGGTGAAGGTCAGCTCGGGATTGCCCCACAGCCGGGTGAGGAAGTCGACCTGAGCGCCCTCCTCGGCGAACCGGTGGCGGTAGTAGAAGATCTCGGGCTCGTAGAAGTCGCTCTCCAGCAGCACCGCGATGCGGGTGCCGGTCAGCGGCCCGTCGTCGACGGCGACGTCAGGCATGCGGTGCTCCTTTGCGGAGGTCGGCCGGGAGGGGCTCGGCCTTGATGAGGTCCGCCGCTCGCTCGGCGATCACGAGGACGGCGCTGTGGCAGTTGCCAGAGGGCACTTGGGGCATGACGCTCGCGTCCACCACCCGCAGGCCCCGGACTCCGTAGACACGGAGCCGCGGGTCGACCACCGACATGTCGTCGGTGCCCATGCGGCAGGAGCCGGCATGGTGGTGGTAGCTGTCCGCGGTGCGGCGCACGAAGGCCCGCAGGTCCTCGTCCGTGGTGACCGTGGGGCCCGGCCAGTGCTCCTGCTTGTTCCACGGGGAGAAGGCCGAGGTGCCGATGATCTCCCTGGCCAGCTTCACGCCCTGCACCAGCCGCTCCACATCGGATCGGTCGGCGAGGTAGTTCGGGTTGACCAGCGGCTTGGCCAGCGCGTCCCCGTGGGCGAGCCGGACCCAGCCACGCGAGGCCGGGCGGATCACTCCGGGCAGGATGCTCACCGTGCCGGGATGCCGCTCGCCCACGGCGGGGTCGAACGGGACGTGGACGAAGGCGAGCTGGAGGTCGGGTCCGGTCAGCCCGGGGGTGGAGGAGGTGAACAGCGCGCTCTCGGAGAGGTTCTGCCGGGGGGCCGGAACGGCGGTGCGGGACTCCGTCATGACGGCGGTGAGCACATGGTTGTGGAAGTTCTCCCCCACACCCGGTAGCGCCGCCCTGACCGCGATGCCCTGGGCCCGGAGACGGTCGGGGTTGCCGATGCCCGAGAGCATCAGCAGCTTGGGCGACTCGATGGCACCGCACGCGACGATCACCTCGCGGGTGGCCCGGACCTGGTGCACGCCGGGCCGGAGGCGTTCCGCGTGCGTGTCCCGTACCGGGCGGCCGGCGGCTCCCGGCGGTTCCGGGCGCTGGAGGTACTCCACTCCCACGCAGGTGTCGCCGATCACGGTGAGCCCGATGCTCTGGGCGCTGGTGCGCAGCGTGAGGTTGGGACGCTCCAGTGCGGGCTCCAGGTAGGAGGCCAGCGCACCGTGGCGCCGACCGTCGGCGATGTCCAGCCGGTGCCAGCCGGCGCCCGACATGACTCCGGCGTTGAAGTGCGCGACCCGGGGGAAACCGAGTTCGGCGCAGGCGTCGAGGAACGCCTCGGAGGCCGGATTCGGGCCGCCCTGTCCCGCGTCCGCGGCGGGCCCGGTCGCCAGGCGCTCGAAGTACGGCCGGACGTCGTGGTACGACCAGCCCGCCGCCCCCTGGTGTGCCCAGTGGTCGTAGTCCGACGGGTGACCCCACACGTGCAACATCAGGTAGAGGTTGCTGCTTCCGCCCGGCGCGCGGCCGCGCGGTTCACGGATGACCCTCCCGTTCAGGCCCGGCTGCGGCACGCTGCGGTGCTTCCAGTCGATACGGCCGTCCAGGAGCCGGTGCCAGGCGGTGGGATCGTCCACTTCCGGGGGGATGCGGCTCGCGCCGGCCTCCAGCACGAGGACCCGTACGTCCGGGTCCTCGGTCAACCGGTTCGCCAGCACACAGCCGGCCGTGCCGGCGCCGACGACGACGTAGTCGAACTCGTCCTTCATCTTTCTCTCCGAGCGTCCCGTCCGGTTCAGCTCTGGGAGAGCACCTGGAAGGGCAGGGTGTCGTGGTAGTTGGCCATGTAGGTGATGAGCCCGTTCTCGATGCGGAAGTAGTTCATGACGGCCGCCTCGATGGGCTTGCCCGACGCACTGCGGGCGGTGATGCGGGAGACAACCGCCGCCTGGTCGCCATCGACCACGACGTGCAGCGGGTTGTTCTCGAAGGAGGCGTACAGCTCCCCCATGCCGGTCATCATCGAGCGGAGCTTGTCGCGTCCCTCGATCCGGCCCGCGAGCTGTTCGTCCATGACCATGGTGTCGGCGAACAGCTCGCACCAGCGGTCCCATCGGCCGCTGTTGGCGTAGCGGTAGTAACGGGTGAGCACTTCACGCGCGGACATGACGTCCCCGGCTCCCATGGCGTTCCCAACTCCTCACAGGGCGGCTGAGCCCGGCATGGGCTCCAGCGCGTTGCAGATGTAGGTCTTGATGAGCGGGGCCGTACCGGCGTCGCCGGCCACGACGACCCAGGTCTGCTCGGCGTCGAAGCCGAGCCACTCGCTCCTGGCCGCCGGCGGGTCCCACACCCTGGCCTGCCAGTTGACGCGGACCTGGACGCGGGCCTCGGTTCCGTCGATGGCGGCGTGCACGTCGGTGACCGTGTGCTCCTCGTCGAAGAAGCGGTGGCAGACGGCCTTGTACCACTCGGCGAAGCCGGAGTGTCCTCGGAAGGTGCCCTCGGGGAAGCGCATCTCGAGCCCGTCGTCGACCACGAACTTCTTCACCCCGTCCAGGTCGTCGTGGCGGTCGAGGGCGGCGTACCACCGCTCCACGAAGGTGCGGATCGAGCGTGCGGTGAAGGACCGCATGGCGCACTCCTTGGTGACAGGGCCTGGAAGGGACGGTCAGACCTGGAGGTCGACCAGGAAGGGACCGGTCGCGGCGAGCATGCGCTCCACCGCGTCGGCGGCCTCCTCGGGCTTCTCGACCCGGATGCCGTCGGCGCCCAGAGCACGGGCCAGGTCGGCGAAGCGGATGTCGGGCCGGGACAGGTCGAAGGAGGACGGGAAGTCGTGCAGCGGGATGTCCCGCTCCTTCCAGTACTGCGCGATGTTGTCGTCGAGCAGCCGGTACTTGCGGTTGTTGCAGACGACGAACTTCGCCGCGATGTCGTACCGGGCGGCGGTCCACAGGGCCTGGTAGGTGTACATCGCGCCGCCGTCGCCGGTGAAGCCGACGACCGTACGGTCCGGGCGGGCCAGCTTCGCGCCGACCGCGCCCGGGATGCCGACGCCGAGCGAGCCGCCGCGGGTGAGGAAGTAGTCGCCGGGCCGGTTGGGGGGCAGGTGCTTCACCACGGCGGGCGAGGAGGTGAGCGCCTCGTCGAAGAGGACCAGGTCGTCGCCCGCCCGGCGGGCGAGCTCCCGCAGGAACCGCTCCAGCGTCGAGTCGCCGGACGCCCGCTCGCGGACGCACAGCTGCCGCTCCTCGCGCCGCGCCGCCAACCGTCCGGCGGCCTCCTGGCGTTGTTCTGAGGTCAGCCGGTGGTCCAGCTCGGTGGCGAGTGCAGCAAGAGTCGGCTTGGGGTCCGCGACGATGCCCAGGTCCACCGGGTGGTTCTTGGCGATCTCGTATGCGTCGAGGTCGACGTGGACGATGCGGGCGTCGGGCCGGAACGGGTTGGTGAGCCGGGGAAAGACCTCGGGGAAGACGTACGTGCCCACGATCAGCACGGAGTCGGCGTCCCCCACCACATCGGCGCTGCGCTCGCCGAACATGTGGCCGAGCTGTCCGCGGGAGAGCGGGTGCGAGGCCGGCATGTTGACCTCGGAGGAGTCCACGGACCAGACGTCCGCGCCCAGTTGCTCGGCCACACGCACCAGCTCCTGCTGTGCGCCGGCGAGTCCGACGCCGTCGCCCACCAGGATCAGCGGACGTCGGCCGGAGGCCATCAGCTCGGCGGCCCGGGTCACCGTCTCCGCCGGCGGGGTGGAGACGGTGACCGGGACGGTGGAAGTGAGCACGGGTTCGTCGTTGAGCTCGTCGAGGACGTCCATCGGCAGGGCCACGAAGACGGGGCCGCGCGGCGGCGTCATGGCGATCTTCACCGCCCGGCGCATGACACGCAGGACGGAGCGCGGGTCGGTCACCCGGGTCGCGTACTTGGTAACCGGGCGTGCCATGGCGACCAGATCGGACGCCATCTGCGCGTCCATCGCGTCGTAGCGCACGCCCGCGTCACCGGCGATGGCGACCAGCGGGGTGTGACCGCGCATCGACTGGTAGAGCATGCCGACGGCGTTGCCCAGTCCGACGCCGGTGTGGAGTTGCAGCAGAGCCGGCCCGCCGGTCGCCCGTGCGTAGCCGTCGGCGATGCCCGCGGCCACGGTCTCCTGGAGTGCCAGGACGTACCGGAACCCCGGGGTCTGCTCCGCCGCGTCGAGAAATCCCTGTTCCACGGTACCGGGGTTCCCGAACATGACGCCGAGACCGTCCGCCATGAACTGCTCGATGAGTTTGACGTTTCCTGACCTGCCCGCCACCGAATACTCCCTGCGGTTTCTTGTCGCGCCCGAATACGGAAAAGAGGAATTCAGGAATCCCTACCAGCCGTACCGGGTGAGGCCCTCTTCCAGAACCTCGACCATCTTCTGACCGGTGAGGAAGGAGTCCGGCGTGGAACGGCCCGTGATGAACGGGAAGTCGACGATCACCGAGGTCGGCTTTCCGAAATTCCCGTGGTACGCGCCACCGGGCGCGGTCGCGTCGCGCAGGATGTACTCCAGCGGGTACGGCGGCGGACCCATGACGAAGTCGGTCCCGAGGAACCCTGTGCCGTCCTTGTAGTCGTACTCCTTGCAGTGGCCGGTGACGTGCTTGCCCCGGATGATGCTCGCGCGGTCGTCCCAGTCGCGGGCGAAGGCGAGGCAGGCGACGCCGTAGCACTCGGCGCCGACCGGCTTGCCGGCCCGGACGAAGGACAGGATCAGGTCATGGACCCGCTCGTTGTTGGCGAGGTCGACGATGGGGCCGCTGCCGCCGACGATGAGCAGCGCGTCGTATTCCCGCAGGTCATCGTCGACCCGCTCGAGCGAGCGGTGGTAGTCCTCCAGCTTGCGCAGGTAGTCGGGCGCGCTGGTGTAGGGGCGCTCGGGAATCCAGCCGACGAGGCTGCGCGGGTTGTCGAGCCGGTTTCCGCTTTCCACCGTGCGGCCCAGCTCAGCCACCTCGGCGGTGGTCACCGAACGGCCGAGCGGAGGGTCGATGTACTCCTCGTCCAGGCTCGGCGGAAGGGCGTGGGCGCGCTTTCCAGTGGGCGTCGCGAAGGTCACTCGGTAACCGCGCTCGTCGAATGTGCTGAGCGGCCCGACCAGTTCTTCAGCCCAGTATCCGTATTCGGAGAGAACGATCAAAATATGCGTCACTTTCCGCCTCCGATGTGCACCGGTTGATGTCCGGAAACGACAGTGAGGCAGCCTTGAACCCCCTGTCAACGGGGCTCCGGTCCAGTTTGTGAGGTCACCCGGGAATTGATGAAGTCGCGATCGAGCGGCGTCAAGACTCCGCGGTAACGAACGAGAGTTTGTGAGGTTGCCGCATGCCCCGGCTGCCAGCTGGCTAATGTCCGTTCGCCGGATCATCTCCGACAGAAGGCGGAAGAAAAGGATGACGATTCCCACGCACGAGGAATTCCTCACGGCGGTGCAGGACGGCGACGCGCATACGGTCTCTGGACTGCTCGCCCTCGGCGCGGTCCCGGACCTCCGGGACCCGGTCAGCGGACTGACCGCCTTGATGATCGCGGCGGGGCGCGGCAACGCCCCGCTGGTGCGCCGGTTGCTGGCCGCGGGCACCGATCTGCACACCGGGGACTCCCGGGGCGGCGCCACGGCCCTGCACAAGGCGGTCCAGGGAGGCGACCCGGAAACGGTGCGCGTCCTGCTGGAGGCCGGCGCGTTCGTGGACGCCGTGGCGCCCACCACCGGTCACACCCCGCTCATGGACGCCCTCTGGTACAAGTGGCCCGAGGTTGTGGCCGTACTCCTGGAGCACCAGGCGGGTCTCAACTTGTCGACGCACTACGGCTTCTCGATGCGCGAGCACTTCGAGTACGAGCTGAACGTCAACACCCGCGGCAAGGACAAGCTCCTCGAGGCCGAGCGCCTGTTGGCGGCGCGGACCCAGGCCGACGAAAACGCCGTACGCGCACAGCACTTGATGGCCGCAGTCACCACCGGCGACCTCGACGCCGTACGGTGCCACCTCGCGGAGGGCGCCGAGGTCGACGCCCGCTACCCGGTGGTCAACGGCTTCAACGACGCGCACACCCCGCTGCTGGTCGCGTGCCGCGACGGGCACGAGGAGATCGCGGGGGAACTGCTCGCCGCCGGCGCCGACGTCAACGCGACCGAGCCGACGTTCGGAGCGGTGCCGCTGCACAAGGCCGTCTACAACGGCCGTGCAGGCATCACCGCCCTGCTCGTCGAGGCGCCCGGCATCGACCTGGACTACCAGGGCATTACAAACGGCTACACCCCGCTGCACGACGCCCTCTGGCACGGCTACGAGGAGTGCGCCCGGGTCCTGATCGACGCCGGTGCCCGGCTGGACCTCGTCGGCCACGACGGCAAGCGGCCCGCCGACATCGCCCGCGAGATCCTCGGCGCGCATCACCCCCTCACCAAGGCCATCGCGGGCGCGCCCCCTGTCGCCGCCTGACCAACCACCCGTACGCACCCTGGCAAGGAGTCACCGTGCTGTTCTACGTACAGATGAAGTGGAATCACGAGGGCCGGATCTCGCTGGACGAGCTCTGGGAGGTCGAGGCGGAGGAGACCCTCCACGCCAAGGAGACGATCGAGTCGGGCATGGTCGTCGGCATCTGGAAGGTCGCCGCCCAGAAGAGGGTCATCGCCGTCGTGGACTGCGAGTCGGCCGAAGAGCTCGACCGTACGGCGCTGGGGCGGCTGCCCATGCGCGAGTACCTGGAGTTCGAGGTGGTGTGGCCGCTGCGCGACTACCTCGGCTTCGCGGACGACGTCAACGCCCGCTACAGGGTCTGACCCCCGCACGCCCATCCCCCGAGGAGAGACAAGTGATCCACCAGATCATCCTGGCCCACCCCAAGCCCGGTATGTCGGAGGAGGAGTTCCAGCGCTACTGGGTCGAGGAGCACGCGGTCCGCTACGCGTCCAGGATCCCGCAGATCAAGCGGTACTGCGTCAACGCGCGGCTCCCCCGGCCCGGCGACGAGGCCGACCCCCTGTGGGGCGGGGCGGCCGAGATATGGCTGGACAACGAGGAGGAGCAGCTCGCCTCCCTGCAGACGCCGGAGTTCCTGGAGGGCGCGCGCCGCGACGAACCCCGCTGGGCGGCCTTCTGGCGCACGGTGGTCCTGGACACGGACGCGCACGTCGTGGTCGAGGGTGCCGGCACCGACGGCCCGACGACCAAGCTGCTCGTCCTGGTGAAGCGCCGCGAAGGACTGCCGCTTGCGGAGTTCCGCGACCGGAGCCTGAACCGGCACGCCAGGCTGGCCGAGAAGATCCCGGGGCTGCGTAGGTACATGCAGAACCACACGCGCGACGCCTTCTACGGGGTGGGCGAGGCCGTGCTGGACGGCGCCTACCAACTCTGGTTCGACAGCGCGCAAGCCTATGAGACCGCGCGCGAGACCCCCGAGTTCCGGGAGATGCTCGCCGACTTGGCGACCTTCACGGAAGCGCGCTACGTCCACACCCTCCTCTTCGAGGAGCACTGGATCTTCGGCCGTGAGGGAACCCGATGAGCGAGCAGGATCTCCGTGACCGCCTCGACATCGTCGAGGTGTGCACCCGCATGTGCTGGCACACCGACAAACGCGAGTGGGAATCGCTGCGTTCGTCGGTCTTCGCCGAGAAGGTGCTGGTCGACTACAGCAGCCTCAACGGGGGCGAACCCGCCGAGCTGGCGGCCGGCGACCTGGTCGAGGCATGGCGGACCCTGCTGTCCCCGCTGGCCTCGACGCAGCACCTGCTCACCAACCACCTGGTGCGCGCCTCGGGCGCCACCGCCGTCGCCACCGCCGACTTCCTGGCCACGCATCTGTTGCCCAACGCGCTCGGCGGTCCGCTGTGGACGCTCGGTGGTCACTACCGGTTCACGCTGAGCCGCACGCCGGGCGGGTGGCGGATCGATGGCCTGACGATGACCGCCGACTGGGCCGACGGCAACCGGAAGATCATGGAGAGGAGCAAGTGATGGCCGGCAGTACACGCGAGGTCGCCGAGGGATGGTTCGCCGCGCTCACCGGAGGTGACGCCGAGCGGGCCCTCGGGTTCCTGGCCGAAGACATCGAGTGGATCAACTACGCGCCGGTGCCCGGCTACAACGACCGGATGCCATGGATCGGTACCTGCCACGGTCCGGCGGAAGTGCTGGACAGCCTCAAGGTCTTCCTCGGCGTGGTCGACGTCGGTGACGAACAGCTCGTGGAGCTGGTCGTGGAGGGTGACCACGCCATGGGTGTGCTCTACGAGAAGTCCGTGGTCAAGGAGACAGGCCAGACCTTCGAGATCGAGTTCATCCAACACCTCACGGTCCGCGACGGGAAGATCGTGCGCTGGAAGTCCTACACCGACCCGTCGCAGATCCTGCGTGCCATCGACGGGAGGGCCGCATGACGTACACCGTGCGCACGGAGCGTGTCACCTTCGACAGCGCCGGGCACAGTCTCGTCGGCACCTTGTACCGGCCCGCTGTCCAGGGCCGCACGCCCGCCGTCGTCGTGGCCGGTTCGTGGACGACCGTCAAGGAACAGATGGCTGCGGTCTACGCGCGCCGGATGGCCGAAGCCGGGCTGACTGCGCTGGCCTTCGACTTCACGGGCTTCGGCGAGTCCGGCGGCGAGCCGCGCCAACTGGAGGTGCCGGACCGTAAGATCCGCGACATCCGCAGCGCCGTAGGCTTCCTCGCCGAGCACGAGTCCGCGGCCCCGGGCCGGATCGGCGCACTGGGGATCTGCGCCGGCAGCGGCTACATCGCGGTGAACGCCGCGGAGGACCGGCGCGTGCGCAGCCTGGCCCTCGTGGCGCCGTGGCTGCACGACCCGGAACTGGTGAAGGGGGTCTACGGCGGGACGAACGGAGTACAGAAGAGGCTCGACGCCGGCCTCGCAGCGCGGCGACGTTACGAGAAGGGCGAGGCCGTCCAGTACGTACCGGCCGTCAGCGCCACGGACCCGGACGCCGCCATGTTCGGCCCCTTCGACTACTACCTGGACGACAAGCGCGGGGCCGTGCCCTCATGGGACAACCGGTTCGCCGTGATGTCCTGGCTCGACTGGCTGTCCTTCGACCCGCACCCGGCAGCCGCCGGCATCACGGCCCCGACCATGATGGTGCACAGCCGTGACGCCGCCCTTCCGCAGGGTGCGCAGAAGTTCCACGAAGCCCTCGGCGGCCCCAAGCGCATCGTGTGGACCGACGGCACGCAGTTCGACTTCTACGACCAGGACGAGAAGGTCGCCGAGGCCGCGGACATCGCCGCCCGGCACTTCACCGAAACCCTGGCCTAGTACGGCAGACGGACGGGGCGCGGCGGCGAGCGACCGAGTACCGCCGCGCCCCGGCAACCGCCCCGACGGAGGCATCCCACACCCATGCCCGAATGCATACACCTCGACCAGATCACCCCCGTGGCCGCCGCGTCGAACGACGGATGCCAGGAGTGCCTGAAGGCCGGCGACGGCTGGGTCCACCTGCGCAGGTGTCTCAGCTGCGGGCACGTCGGCTGCTGCGACTCCTCTCCGAACCAGCACGCGAGTCGGCACTACACCGCCACCGGCCACCCGATCGTCCTCTCCCACCAGCCGGGCGAGTTCTGGGGCTGGTGCTTCCCCGAGGGACTCTTCCTGGAGTTCGACGAAGGGACCTGTCCATGAGTACGACGATGCAGGGGACCTCCGTCGACGAGACACGCAAACCGGTCATCCTCGCCGTCGACGACGACCCCCAGGTACTGCGGGCGGTCCGGCGCGACCTGCGCAGCGTCTACGCCGACCGCTACCGGATCCTCGGCGCCTCGTCCGCCGGTGAGGCGTTGAAGGTCCTGGACTCCCTGGAGGAGCGCGGACACGATCCGGCGCTGTTCCTCGTGGACCAGCGCATGCCCGACATGACTGGCGTCGACTTCCTGCTGGAGGCGGTGAGCCGCTTCCCCGACGCCCGGCGGGTGCTCCTGACCGCCTACGCCGAGACCGATGCGGCCATCACCGCGATCAACAGGGTGCGGCTCGACTACTACCTGATGAAACCGTGGGACCCGCCCACCGAACGGCTGTTCCCCGTCCTCGATGACCTACTCTCTGACTGGATCGCGGCGTACCGCCCCGCCTACCAGGGCATCCGGGTCGCCGGCCATGTCGTATCGGCCCGCACGCACGCCGTGCGGGACTTCCTCACCCGCAACGGCCAGCCTTTCCGGTTCCTCGACGTGACGAGCGATCCCGAGGCCCGGAAGCTGGTGGAGCAGCACGCCGGGGCGGAGCTTCCGCTCGTCGCCTTCCCCGACGGCGCCGTGCTCGCTGCCCCGTCGAACGCCGAACTCGCCGGCCGACTCGGCCTGCCCACCACCGCGTCCCGCCCGCACTACGACACGGTCATCGTCGGCGCGGGACCCGCCGGGCTCGCCGCGGGTGTGTACGCGGCGTCGGAGGGACTTTCCACACTCCTTCTGGACGCCGACTCACCCGGCGGGCAGGCGGGGACCTCCAGCCTCATCGAGAACTACCTCGGCTTCCCCGCCGGACTGTCGGGCGGCGACCTCACCCGGCGGGCCGTGAGCCAGGCGGGGCGGTTCGGCGCCGAGTTGCTGTCTCCGGTGGAGGCCGTCGGGCTGCGTCCCGTCGGTCCCACGAAAATCATCACTCTGGCCGACGGCTCGGAGATCAGCGCCGAGACCGTGCTCCTCGCCACGGGGGTGTCGTACAACCGCCTGGACATCCCCGGTGCCGAGCAGTTCGAGGGCGAGGGGCTGTACTACGGAGCCGCCACGACCGAGAGCAGTTCCTGCATCTCGCACCATGTGTTCATCGTCGGCGGCGCGAACTCCGCCGGGCAGGCGGCGATTCACTTCGCGAAGTACGCGGCCAAGGTCACGGTGCTGGTCCGGGCCGACTCGCTCGAAGCCGGGATGTCCCAGTACCTCGTCGACGAGATACACCGGACGCCCAACATCGAGGTACGGGTGAGCACCCGGGTCCTCGCCCTGCACGGCGGCAAGCACCTGGAGCACATCACGCTCGTCGACGACACGACGGGAACCGAGACCGAGGAGCCGGCGAGGTTCGTCTTCACATTCATCGGTGCACGGCCCCGCACCGACTGGCTTGCCGGGGTGGCGGAATGCGACGAGCGCGGCTTCGTGTTGACGGGTCCCGATCTGTCACGCGCCGGTGAGCTTCCCTCCGTCTGGCCGTCGACGCGCGAGCCCTTGTTGCTCGAGACCAGCGTTCCGGGGGTCTTCGCGGCCGGTGACGTGCGCGCTCACTCGATCAAGCGGGTGGCTTCCGGTGTGGGCGAAGGTGCGATGGCCGTCGCGCTGATCCACCGCTATCGGGCGTCGTCCGGCCGGTAGCAGCCCGGGGTCCGCAGGGCGGCGTGCCCGGCCGGCGGGCGCGCACGGCACCCCGGGACCGATGGCTGCGGGCCCGAAGCAGATTCAAGATCGTCGGACCGGGCCACGGGCGGACAGCTCACCGCCGCGGCAGGCACACGATCGGCCCGTTCCTGCGGTGCCCGGGTGCCCACGACCGCACAGACTCACCACCGGTAGAGCCATGTTGTATGCCAGCTCCGGGAGCCCGGTCGCCGGCATGCCCAGATCCGGGACGCGTTTGAGTTGGAAGATTTCGGCGGCGACCAGGCTGTCGAGGTGGCGCGTGAGCCAGGTGGGCGAACCTGGCGGAAGGTGGGCACAGACGTGTTGCGGCAGGCGAGGCCCCCGGGGCTCGCGACACAACTGATCATTGGGCTTCCTCGCCTCATGTCACACGCGGCACAGTCCCATGCCCCACCGAGCTGTTCATGCTTCCAGGGACGCAAGGGTGTGAAAGCATGTCGCTCAATCAGGAGTGGGCGGAGCGGGAGGCGAAGGCCCGGATGCGGCTGAACTGCGTGCCCGGCATGGATCCTGGCAGGGCCGTCGCCCGGTGACGGCGATACTGCGCGGAGACGTCAACAGCGCGATACACGGCGCGATCGGCAGCGCCCCCCTCCGCGGCCGGCGGCAAGGACAGCTGGGACCTCGCCAAGGTCAGCGCAGGGCGACACTCATGTGGACGCCCTGGGGAGCCGGGAAAGGTGAGGTGCAAATGACGCACTCTGTCGGCCCACCCTCGCCGGGTCGCCGTCGCCCGGCCCTGCGGAACTGGCTGAGACCCCAGGGTTCGCGCTTCCTCGTCCTCGGCGTGAGCATGGCCGTCGGCGGGCTCGCCGGTGCGGTGCGCTCTGCGATGGACGGCAAGGGGATCTGGACGATCCTCGGCACCTTCGGCTTGGGGATTGTCGGCGTGCTCATTGCTGTGAGCTACTTCGTCAACTACGAGGACCGGCGAGGCCGCCACTGAAGCCCTTGCAAGGTCGACGTGGTCGGCTGCGCCACCATCGCCGTGACGACGTCATGGCGCTTGCTTCGCGGCCCTTCGGTGTGTCCCCGCAGTCACCGAGCACGGACGTCCGGGACTGCGCCCTCACTTCGGTTTCGGGGAAAGCCCTCACCGATTTTGGCGGTCTGCTCCACCGCGGAGCAGCTGAACGCAACCCGGACACCGGAAGTGAGGTTCCCGCTGTGGCAGCAGCTTCGGCCCTGGACACGGCACATCGAGCAGAACTCCATCGCACTGTGTCAGCTGGTGTCAGTCAGCTGGCCGTGTATGCCCCACAGATCCAGCTGGGCCCACTGCCCCGTAACTTTCCCCTCCCGGATCTTGACGATACGGATGGCCTGGAATGAGATCCGACGCCCGGTCGCCGGCATGTCCAGGAACTCCCCCACGTGCGTGGCATCGACGCGGAAGCGGATCGTGACGGCGTCCCGTCCCTCGACCACGTCTTCCTCGTGCATCTCCAGGTCATCCCAGGGTTCCACCATGTTCTTCACGTAATGAGTGACGGCGACCTGGAAGTCCGTGAGCCAGTCGGTGAGTCCGAGGCATTTCTCCTCCCATCGATCGGAGTCGATGAGCCGGGCCGCGCCTTCGATGTCTCCGGCCAGCAGGCAGGTGTTCCATGCGCGATATACCTCAAGTGGTGCGGCATCGCGCAGCATTTCAGTCCGCTTCTCACTCATGTTCCGATGACCTCCGCTGTCTGTCGTCAGAAATGTCCGCCACTGATCATCAGCTTTCTCATGACCCGACTTCTCACCACCCATTGAACCGGGTTCACCCGACTTCGGTCACCTGGTCGGTCATCGATTTAGCGGCATCCATATGAAAGCCCGCGCAAGCAAACACACGAGCTACCATCGACAGCACCGACGCAATCACAGACCTCACAAACTGTCATCCGGATCGAGGCCGGCTCCTGTGCCGGCACGGCAGCGGCACGACGGCCAGTCGGTCGTATGAGAACAGCTTCCTCGTGAGCGAGTTCACGTATGACACGGCGCAACACCTCGAGCGGACGAGAGTTGCCGGCATCACGGTGAAGGCAACGCAGTGCCCTCAGGTATGCGTTCGCACCGGCGGTGCAGTCGCCGGCATGCGGTGAGCCAGGCGATGGTTCGTTCCACGACCAAGCGGTGGTCTCGCACGAGCGGTTTGAGTGCCGACAACTGCAAGAGCGGACTTGACGACAGCGCCGCGCCTCCGCGGAGCGCCGGCGAGCGGCCGACCGCCACGCTGTGGACCTTGTGCACTGACAACTCACTCACGCCGCAGTCATCCCTTCGGCTCATCGTCATTAGAGTGCCGACAAGAACGGTCGGAATCGCTTGAGTACGCGCGCGGCGACCCGGTTGGATGAGCGGCGAGAGCAGTGGAATCGGCGGATGGCCGCGCCGTCGACGGAGGGGGCCTCGGCAGAGATCCATGGGATGTCGCGCGGAGGCTGGAGGGACCGTCGTGTCCAAACGCATTGAAGCCTTCACCGACAGGGCCTTCGCCTTTGCCTTCGCACTGTTGATCCTGGTGATCCCCCCGCCCGAGGAGACAGGCCACAACTTGACCGAAACGCTGGTCCACCAGTGGTCGTCATACCTCACCTACGTCGTCGGCCTTGTGGTTATCGGCGCGATGTGGATCAACAACCATGCGTTCTTCACGGAGGTGAGAAGGACAGACCGCACCCTGACGCTCCTCAACCTCCTTCTCCTCATGGTGGTCTCCGCACTGTTCTGGTCAACGGGCTTCCTGGCCGGTCGGCTTCGCGAGGGCCAGTACGCGACGTACGCCGCCCTGCTCTACGGCGTCCTGGTGACGATCCACGCCCTCGTCCACACTGCAATGTGGCGGCACGTCACACGGCGTGTAGCCCTGTCTCACCCGAAGCCGAGCCCAGCCGAAGAGTCCAACCGCGTCCCTCTCACGGTGGGCTTCGTGGCGTATCCCGCAGCACTTGCTCTGTCTCTGTTCTCTCCGGTGGCGATGCTCGTGACGTACGGGCTGCTGGCCGTGTACTACGCGCTCAATCCTGTGTCGGCGCCCCGCGGCGCGTGACCCTCTTCCTTTACACGCTCGCATGCCACAACTGCTGCCGCTTCCCGGCGCCCGCGAACCTCAAGCTCATCGTCGCCGCCAGCCTCACGGCACCACCATCGACTGGTACAGCTCCCTCCTGTGCGACTCAGCCATAGCGGTGGGCGCCAGTCAGTGTTTGTACAGCCCCTCGCCGAGCGCGATCGAACACCCGCGAGCGGCGAGCAGCCGCTGGACGTCCCGGAGCAGCAGCGGTGAGCAGGGACGTTTTCGGCCAGCGTAGCGATCGGATACAGGACGCTCGCCCCAGCGGGGCTACACACCGTCTCACGGGATACATAGATGATCAGCCCTTCGGCAGTAGGCCGGCCCGCATCGCCTCTCCCAATCCAAGATGCGGACCAGTCCCGGGCCAAGGCAATGCGAACTGCCTCATCCATCTCCGTTTCAGCAGGTCATCAGGTATCACACTCGTGTACCACCAGCAGACGAAGAACCTGCTGGTGTCGTACTCGCCGAAGAAGCTCGGCTTCTTCTGAGGGTACAGAAAAGGGCGCCCGACCTGGCTGAAGGGATCCCGCCTGGTGAACGACCGGGTGGTATTCGGCCGGGTCGTCGGGCCTGACAGGCGTCTGGTGTCGCCGGGCCACCCACGTCCTGTGCGGGTGCGGGCTCGCTGAGTACAGGACCTCGCCGCTGTCAGGACGCGAGCAGGTCGGCAAGCTCCGTTCGTGAACTGACGCCCAGCTTGGGAAAGGCGCGGTAGAGGTGGTGTCCCACGGTGCGCGGGCTCAGGAACAGTTGGGTCGCGATTTCACGGTTGGTGGCCCCGGTGGCTGCGAGTCGGACGACTTCACGTTCCTGCGAGCTCAGGCGGCTGATGGGTGAGTCGATGGCATCGGCCGGGTGATGGGTCTCGCCGGCAGCCTGTAGTTCTGTGGCCGCCCGGCGGGCCCATGGCTGTGCGCCCAGTTTGTCGAAGAGCTCCCTCGCGGTGCGCAGATGGTCGCGGGCGTCGAGCTTGCGGCGGCCCCGGCGCAGCCACTCGCCGTAGAGCAGTTCGGTGCGGGCCCGCTCGAAGTCACCGCCCACGGTGTGCAGGTCAAGGGCCGATGCGTAGTACTTCTCGGCGGAAGCGTCCGGACCGGTCAGGGCGGCGCAGCGGTGGGCCTGTGCCGTGAAGTGGGGCTGTTGGAGGTCATCCGCCCAGCTCGTGATCTGTTTCGCGCTTTCCCTCGCCCGCTCCGGATGGCCCGCTCGAACGGCGGCCTCGATCAGATCGGGCATCAGGTGCCGGGCCAGGAGGGGGTGGCCCGCTGCCTGCCTGGCCGCTTTTAGGTGTTCCAGCGCAGCCTGAGCACGCCCGAGGCCGAGATCGAGCAGGCCCAGCGCCCACAGCGCATCCGCCGTGCCCCGTCCGACGTCGCGGGGGCGGGTGTATTCCAGCGCCATGCAGGCCAGTTCGCGGGCATGTTCCTCCTCCCCCCGGGCGGCCGCGAGCACCGCAAGCAGGGCACGCAGGTGGGCGGATCGGTGGTCCAGGTCGTAAGCCTCCGCAAGCCGTAGTGCTTCGGCGGCGTGTGCGTATGCGTCGTCCCACCGGCCCAGCGCCAGCTCCGCTTGGGCAAGCAGATGCAGCGTGGTGGGCAGCCATCCGCCGATGCCTTGTTCCCGGCAGTGGGTGACCGCCGCGGCGGCCAGCTCGTGCGCGCTCTCGTGGTCGGCGACCAGGTGGCAGTAAATCCCGGCCATCAACCGGTCCATGAGGCCGCTTCCGGCGAGGCGAGCGGCCTCTACTTGATCGTCCAGCGTCCGAAGTGCGCCGGGAATGTCGTCGGCCAGCAGCTTCGCGGGCGTAGCCACCACGGGCAGGCAGGGAGTGCGCGCAGCGATCTCCACCATGAGGGCTGCGTCGCCGGCTGAGAAGGCCGCGTGGATGGCGTCGGTCAACAGAGGGGCGAGTTTGTCGGGACGGCTGACGGAAACCGCGTCGGTGCATTCGGCCAGCAGGCGGGCGGCTTGCCCCGGGCTGCCGTAGCCCAGCTCGACCACCGAGCGTACGCGGGCGAAGTCCGCCGCCATGCCCACGTCCAGGAGAGGCAGCGGCACCTGGTCGGTGAGGGCACGGCATCGTTCGTCCTGGCCGGCTTCGCTCGCCTTCTGCGCAGCGTTGATCAGACGGCGGGCGCGCCTCGGCGTGTCCACAGTGAGGTGAGCGGCTCGCTCGTACGCGGCAGACGCGGACGCCATGGCCTGTCTGCTGCCTGCCCACTCGGCGACCCGCTCCAATTCGCCGGCGACCTGCTCGTCCGGGCCGGTCGCCGCGGCAGCCAGGTGCCAGGCGCGTCGGTGCGCGTGCACGGGACCGTCCAGGACCGCGACGAGCGCCTGGTGCACCGCCAGCCGCCAGGCCAGCGGAGCGCGTTGATAGGCAGCGAACCGAATGAGGGGATGTCGAAAACGCAGCCTCTGCGCGGAGACGAGGATCAGCTCCGCACGCTCGGCCGGCTCCAGATCCCTGACCTCCCCGCCAAGCCTGGCTCCGGCGGCCAGCACCGTGGGCAGGTCGCCGGTGTCGTCCGCGGCGGCCACCGTAAGGAGGCGCCGAGTGGCGTCGGGGAGGCGGCGGATCTGCTCGGCGAAGGCGTCCTGCAGTCGACTCGGTGGCGCCGACTGCGCATCGGGAAGCGTCAACGGCCCCAACTGTCCGGCCCGCTGAGCCGGGGTCAGGGCCGCCGCAAGTTCCTGCAGCGCCAGCGGGTTGCCTTGGGCCTGATCGATGATCCACTCGGTGACCGGGGGTGCAAGGCCGGTCAGCAGTGACGCGGCCGACTGTCGGTCGACGCCGGTGAGGGGCACGTGGGGCAGAGCCTTCGTTCCGCTCGCCGAGGAGGTTTCGCGAGTGGCGAAGAGCATGACGACGCCTTCGGCCCGCAGCCGCCGGGCGGCGAAGACCAGCGCATCCACGGACGGTTGGTCGAGCCACTGCAAGTCGTCGACCACACACAACAAGTAGGACTCCGTTAGGTCTGTCGATCGGTCCTGTCTGGGGCATGTTGGAGGTGTGGACGCACACGAAGTGAACCGGGCTCGGGCGAAGTTGGCGTTATTCATCGCTGATGTGTTCGCCTCGATGCCGCGTAAGGATCAGCGGGCGAAGGGCGACTGTTATCTGCGGGGGCTGATGCTGGACGGGCGGCGTAAGTCGATCCAGCCGATGGCGGAACGGCTGGCGGACGGCAACGAGCAGAACCTGCAGCAGTTCGTGAACCAGTCGACCTGGGACCCGGTGCCGGTGCGGCGTCGGATCGCACAGCGGATGGCGCCGCTGATCGGCCCGGATGCCTGGGCGATCGATGACGTGTCCTTCCCGAAGGACGGGAGGATGTCGGTGGCGGTCGCCCACCAGTACTGCGGAGCCTTGGGCAAGCAGGCCAACTGCCAGGTCGCGGTGAGCGTGCACGCGGTCTCCGACACCGCTTCCTGTCCGCTGCAGTGGCGGTTGTTCGTGCCCAAGGAATGGGCGGACGATGCCGGACGGCGGCGCAAGACCGGGATTCCGCAGGAGATCGGCCACCAGGAGAAGTGGCGCCTGGCGCTGGGCACCATCGATGAGCTGGCCGGCTGG